>CAWUNX010000112.1:0-9840 GCA_963923905.1 uncultured Methylocucumis sp. | reverse complement strand
CAGAATGATCCGGTGATGAAACAGTGGTACGAGGCTAAAGTCGATCCTAAGGCCAAAATGAAAACGGTTATTACCTGTTTGCGGAAAATGGCGAAAGCGCTCTGGCATGTGGCACAAGGCAACGACTTTGACGCTAACAAGCTGGTCACGCTTTAGCCAACAACGGGCTGAACACAGCAAGGTAAGCCAATTTGACGTTATACATGGCCCACTCAGCGCTTCAATTTAGAGTCATGACCACCGATTAATGTTGAACACGGGCAACGAACGTTGACTTATCGACTATTAAGAGGTGGGTACGATTTGTCAAGCTATTTCGAGGGCAACGATGCGCTAGAGTAATAATGAAGTGTGAGCAATAACCTTTTTTCCGTCGAGGTGACCTTCACGCGTCCCTAAGACTCATCATCTATGAGGTCCTGTCAAAGTCATAAGGCACCTCGGCGGATACCCTATGGAACCCAATGTCCAATGAAGCTGAACCGATGCCACTTAGGTGGACATCCAATATGACAGGTTAGATTTACCCCATAAGCGGTATCCCGGAAACGAAGAATTATTCAAAAATATAATACCGCATAGAAGTCAAGCTTTTTTATTTTTAAAAGAGATGATTTCGTGCGACACAACGACAGTAATAAAGGTTAAAAATAAAGGGTTTACTTTTCTATGACAGGTATAGGCTATAAGCGTTCAACTAAAAACGAGATAACCCCTATACTCAATGCGCCAGAGCGTATCGTGCCACAGCAGCGTATGGATATAGATTTGCCGGGTTGTGCTTGGGATTTACTACCTTACGACAAATACCCGTTAGATTTATACCGCGCTCACTTTTGGCATGCAGAATTTAATCATGCAAAACGAGCTCCATTTGCTGCTATTTACACATCGTTAGGGTGTCAATTTGCATGTGATTTTTGCATGATTAATATTGTTAACCGCGTAGATAATCGTGATGGAATAGATGCCGCTGATTCTCGTGGAATGCGATTTTGGAGTCCTGAGTGGGTGGCTAAAGAAATGAAAAAACTGGCTGATTTAGGTGTTAAAACTTTGAGAATCAGCGATGAAATGTTTTTTTTAAATCGAAAATTTTACTTACCCGTATTGCAGCAGGCTATTGATCATGAGTTCGGTTTTAATCTGTGGACTTATTCACGCGTCGATACGGTTAGAGAAGATGCATTGGCGTTATTTAAAAAAGCCGGGGTCAATTGGTTGGCACTGGGTATTGAAGCCGGAAATCAAACAGTAAGGCAAGAAGTCTCGAAAGGCTCTTTTAAAGAGATTAACATCAGAGAGGTTTGCCAAATCATTAGAGCGGCTGGCATCAATATTATCGGTAACTATATTTTCGGTTTTTCTGATGATACGCATGAAACCATGCAAGAAACACTGGATTTAGCGATGGAATTAAATACGGAAATGGCAAATATGTATCCTTGCCAAGCATTGCCAGGCAGTCCTATGTATTTTTTGGCTAAGAAAAATGGTTGGCAGTTACCTGACTCTTACGCTGGCTACGCATTTTTATCCTATGAAAGCCAGCCGTTACCGACTAAGTATTTAAGTTCAGCTCAAGTATTGAGTTTCCGTGATTCTGCTTGGCAACAATATTTTTCTAACCCTGCGTATCTTAATTTAGTTGAGCATAGCTTTGGGCTGCAACAAAGGCAGAATGTTGAGGACATGGCTAAAATTAAATTAAAACGCAAAATTTTTGGAGACTAGAGGGCCAATGATTATTACTCGAACGCCTTATAGAATCTCATTTTTTGGTGGCGGCACCGATTATCCGCCTTGGTTTAGACAACACGGTGGTGCAGTACTCGCCACGACAATCGATAAATACTGTTACATTAGTTGTAGGAAATTGCCGCCATTTTTTGAGCATAAGCACCGTATTGTTTATTCTCATATTGAAAACATTCAAGAAATAGCTGAGATTAAGCATCCTGCGGTCCGAGCCGTTTTACAATGGGCAAACATTACTGAAGGGCTTGAGATTCATCATGACGGAGATTTACCCGCTCGTTCAGGCTTAGGCTCTAGTTCCTCGTTTACCGTCGGGCTTGTCCACGCTTTATATGCCTTACGCGGCCAAATGACGAATAAAGAACAGCTAGCGAGTGATGCGATTCATATTGAGCAACAGCTAATTGGTGAAAATGTCGGCTCACAAGACCAAGTTTCAGCGGCTTTTGGTGGCTTTAATTTGATTGAATTTCATAGAAATGATGCTTTTGATGTTACCCCTATTATTCTATCTGCACATAGAGTCAAAGAATTGCAAAGCCATTTAATGTTGTGCTTTACTGGTTTTTCTCGTATAGCTTCCGAGATTGCCAAGTCAAAAATCGATAATCTTAATAACCGCGAATTAGAGTTAAAACGTATGCGAGAGATGGTTGATGAGGCGTTAGCGATATTGCAGAGTAAGCACTCGTTAGATGATTTTGGTGTATTGCTTGATTTAGGCTGGCGCTATAAACGTAGCTTATCAGATAAGGTGTCCACACCAGAGATTGATGCTATATACGAAGATGCGAAAAAAGCAGGCGCTATCGGTGGGAAAATTTTAGGAGCAGGTGGCGGTGGCTTTTTATTGTTATTCGCTAGACCAGAAGACCATGATGCTATTCGGGAAAAGCTTAATTATTTAATACACGTCCCATTTAATTTCGATAACACAGGTAGCAAAGTTGTGCTATATCAACCGAATGGGCTATAAATTTTGAATACAAGTGAAACAGCTATTGATTTATTAGCCAAATGCCATTGGGTTTGGCGTGAAACCTTGGCAATTCATAGACGTGCGCCAGAAACACGAGTTGCCTCGTCCTTGTCTCCCATCGAATTATTTGTCGCGCTGTATTATGGCGGCATTCTACGGTTTTACCCGCAAAACCCGTTAGCCGATGATAGAGATCGATGTGTGATTAGCAAAGGTCATGGCTCAATTTGTATGTATCCCATATTAGCCGATTTAGGATTCTTTCCGCTTGAGGCATTACAACATGTTTGTGAATCTGGCAGTTTTTTAGGTGGTATTCCTGACCCTGTGATTCCTGGTTATGAAACAATGAATGGTTCTTTAGGTCATGGTTTAGGCGTTGCAACGGGTATGGCTTTAGGTTTAAAGCGTAAAAACAGTGATAGCAATGTTTTTGTGATGGTAGGCGATGGGGAGTTGCATGAAGGGGCGAATTGGGAAGCGCTGATGTTTGCATCACACCATAAGTTAGATAATTTGCATTTGATTGTCGATGATAATCACATCAGTATGCTGGGTTATACCGATGATATTGTGTCGCATCAGCAGTTAAATCAACGTTTATCCGCTTTTGGTTGGGATTGTGTAGATGTTGACGGTCATGATGTCTATGCGGTTCAAGCTCTGTTAGCCCAGCAAAAAAATACGCGGGCTGGCAAACCCAAGGCATTGATTGCAAAAACGTTAAAAGGACATAGTGTGCCAGGACTCGAAAATGCAGCGTTATGCCATATTATGAACCCTAAGCCAGAACTGATTGATAAGTTATTGGAGTAATAAGCTTGAGTATGAAAGCGATAGCGATGCGGGATGCTTTGTTAGAGCAAATCTGGCGAGCCATGTCTGATAATAATAAGGTTTTTTTTGTCTCTGCCGATTTTGGTTCACCGGTACTTGACAAAATTCGTGCGGATTTTAATGAGCGCTTTGTTAATGTCGGCATCGCCGAGCAAAATTTAATCAATGTGTCTGCTGGACTGGCGTTGGAAGGCTATACCGTTTTTGCTTATGCGATTGCGCCTTTTATCACCATGCGCTGCTATGAGCAAATTCGTGTTAGCTTAGCGCTGTTATCAGAAGTTCGCCCGATGAATGTTAATTTAATCGGGGTAGGTGCGGGTTATAGCTATGTTGTTTCAGGCCCTACGCATCAATGTTATGAAGATATTACGTTGATGCGAGCATTACCTAATTTTCAACTTTTATCGCCCTCTGACCATGTTACAGCGGCTGCTTTGTTAAGTACCTGTTTGAATCAACAAGGGCCTAAATATTTACGGTTAGATGCGCAAGTTTTACCGGTTATTTACTCAGATGCTACGCCAGAATTAGCCAAAGGTTTTCACATACACCGACAAGCAGGGCAACTGGTTTTAGTTGCCACGGGTTATATGCTGCATACCGTAATTACTGTTGTGGGGTTGCTTGCTGAATATGGCTTAGATGTCGGTGTGATTGATTTATTTGATTTAGCAAGATTTTCAACCGAGGATTTGTGTAGTGTATTAGAAAATTACGCGGGCATTGTGACGCTGGAAGAGGGATTTAAAGGACGCGGAGGGTTGGACGCAATGATGTTTGATTTGCTATCGCATCGGGGGATAGCGGCTAAAATGCTTAATATTGGCGTAGAGCCGAAATATCGCTTTGAGTTAGGTTCACGCACGGAATTGCATGAGCAAGTAGGTATTGGGCCTGAAGCTGTGGTTAAGCAAATCTTGGCGTTTAGCAAGCGCTTTTGTTGAATACCAATTAGAGTCATTGGAGAACTCATGAAATTTCCGCTAATGCGCAACAATATCCTAAGAGAAGACCTTGATACTGTTATAGCACATTTGAAACAAGATGACCCTATGCTGACTCACGGCGCAAACGTACGTGCCTTTGAGCAAGAATGGTCGGAATGGTTAGGCGTTAACTATAGTGTTTTTGTTAATTCTGGCTCGTCAGCTAATTTATTAACAATGGCGGTATTAAAAATTCGTTATCCAGAAGGCGGCGAGGTCATTGTTCCTACGCTTACCTGGATTTCGGATATTGCTTCGGTGTTACAAAATGGCTTTACGCCTATTTTTGTTGATATTAACCCCCGCACATTAGCAATGGATGCTGAGCAAATTATCAGTAAATTGACCGATAAGACACGAGCGGTGTTTTTAACCCATGTGCAGGGTTTTGATGGCTTAACCGATGAACTGCTTGCTGAATTAGCTCAGCGTAATATTCCGTTAATTGAAGATGTTTGTGAATCGCATGGCGCAACTCACAATAATAAGCGCTTAGGTAGCTATGGTTGGATTTCTAATTTTTCCTTTTATTATGCCCACCACATGAGCACAATAGAAGGTGGAATGGTTTGTACTGATGATTATGAAGTTTATCAGCAAATTCGCATGTTACGCTCTCATGGTATGGTAAGAGAAGCGAATGATTTGTCGTTACGTGAATCATATCAACAGGCTTATCCGGCTTTAAATCCCGATTTTATTTTCGCTTATCCCGCTTATAACATGCGCAACACTGAGATAGGCGGTATTCTTGGGCGTAGTCAATTAAAACGTCTGGATACTACTGTACAGCGACGCACGGATAATTTATTGCGTTTTTTAAAACAAATTGATTCGAGCAAATACTTCACTGACTTTAAATTGGAAGGCTCTAGTAATTATGCTTTTAATTTAATACTGAATGAGCCGGATGACGAGTTTGTCGTCAGATTAATGGCTACAATGCGTGAAGCAGATGTTGAATTTCGACGCGGCAGTGCTGGAGGTGGTAATCAACTAAGACAGCCCTATTTACAAGGTATTGTGCCGGAAAATTTTTACTTACAGTTTCCAAACGTTGAGCATATTCATTTTTACGGTTTTTATATCGGAAATTTCCCTGACCTTCAGGATTGGGAAATCGATGACTTATGCCGTATTTTAAATTCGGTTAGATAGTGTCTAAGGTCAATACAGCTATCATCCTGGCGGGTGGTTTAGGCACACGATTGCGTAGTGTTGTTTCTGAGCTGCCTAAACCTATGGCGAATGTATCTGGGCGTCCTTTTCTGGAACATTTAATGGATTATTGGTTAGCACAGGGCGTGACACGTTTTATCTTATCAGTGGGTTATCAATCTGACATTATTACGGCGCATTTTGGCCCGCATTATCGTCATGCTCGAATAGACTATGCTATTGAATCGGAACCACTAGGTACTGGCGGCGGCTTCTTCTATGCGTTAAGAGAAGTTGATGAAACAGTATTGGTGTTGAACGGGGATACTTTTTTTTCTGTGGCGTTAGACGAACTGGCTGATTTTCATAAAAGTCATGCTTCTAGTTGGACGTTTTCATTATTTCGCACTGACTATAATGGCAGGTATATGGGGATGAAAGTCGCTGAAAACGGGGTTATATCAGCTTTTAAATCTAATGATACTGAGCCAGGCCGATTAGCTAATGGCGGTGTTTATCTCGTAGAGCCGTCGGCTATTAAGCAAAGTTCTTTTCATATCGGCGCTAAGTTTTCTCTGGAAGATGAGTTATTACCCGAGTTATTAACACAAGGCATTCAGTTTTATGGTATGGAATGTTCTGGTCGATTTATCGATATAGGCATACCCGAAGATTATTTTCGGGCCGCCAATGTTATATCGGGATAAGTTTTTAGCAAATAGGACAAGCAGCATAGAGTTTGTCTCGTATTAAAATAAACAGGAGACACAGAGTGGCATTTAATATTTTAGTGACCGGAGGCGCAGGTTATTTAGGCTCGACCATGGTACCGGATTTACTAGCAGCAGGACACCAAGTGACGGTGCTGGACAACTTCATGTATCAACAAGCTAGCTTAAATCATGTTTGTTATCACCCTAATTTTCATGTCGTTAAAGGTGATATTCGGCTTACTGATACCCTGCTGCCGTTGTTGAAAAAAGCTGACATCATTATCCCGCTTGCGGCTTATGTTGGTGCGCCTTTATGCAATCAAGACCCTGTCGGTGCGCAGTCGATTAATCATGATGCCATTCTATTGATGCTAAGCCATCTCTCTCAAGAACAGAAAGTTTTAATGCCCACAACCAACAGCGCTTATGGCTCGGGCGATGACAATAATTTTTGTACAGAAGAATCGCCCTTAAGGCCCATTTCAAAATATGCAATAGATAAAGTGGCGATTGAAAAAGAGCTTATGCAACATCCTAACGCGATAAGTTTCCGTTTAGCCACGGTGTTTGGCATGTCACCGCGTATGCGTATTGATTTATTAGTCAATGATTTCACCTATAGAGCGGTGTACGACCGTTTTATAGTGTTGTTTGAAAGTCATTTTAAACGCAACTATATTCATGTGCGCGATGTATCTAAAGCGTTTCAACACGGTATTGCTAATTTTGAGGTTATGAAAGGGCAAATTTATAACGTGGGGTTATCGGATGCTAACGTCTCAAAATATGAATTATGCCAGCATATTCAAGCATTAATACCGAGTTTTGTCTTTATGGAAGCGCCGGTGGGCAAAGACCCTGATCAACGCAACTATATTGTTTCAAATGCTAAAATTGAGGCGACTGGTTATCAACCATCGGTCAGTTTAGATCAAGGTTTAGCTGAATTGATTAAAGGCTATACCATGATTAAAAACACAAAATACGGCAATGTCTAAGCGCGTATTTGATGTTGTTATTATTGGTGCTGGAATCGTAGGCTTAACGGTTGCTCATGAAATTCTTCAGCGCCAGCCAGCGACTAAAATTGCGGTATTAGACAAAGAGTCTGATGTCGCCAAACATGCCAGCGGACGTAATAGCGGCGTTATGCATTGTGGTATTTATTACGCTAGCGATACGCTAAAAGCACAAGTATGTGCTAAGGGCGCACAACGGATGCGTCTTTTTGCAGAAAAAGAAGCGATAGCGTATCGAGCATGTGGCAAAGTCATCTTAGCAACATCGGAGCAGCAATTACCTGTTGTCGATAAATTATTAACTAACGCACAGCAAAATAATATTCCTGCTGAACGTATTGATCATCAACAGCTACGCGAATTAGAGCCTTATGCCGCTACGGAGTTTGCAGCAATTTATTGCCCAACCACAGCGGTTATTGATAGCTTAGCGGTCGTTACCCGGTTACGAGATAAATTATTAGCACAAGGGGTTAAGTTTTTCTTTAATACCCAAGTGGTTGGCGTTCAGCAAAACCAGTCTATTCAAACCACTGACGGCACATTTTCTTATGGTTTCTTAGTTAACTGTGCCGGTGCTTATGCGGATACCATTGCTAAGTATTTTGGTTTGGCAGAGGATTACGCATTAGTACCCTTTAAAGGCATTTATTGGAAATTAACGGCTGCAGCGGCGCCAAAAGTACGTGCGAATATTTATCCTGTGCCTGATATTTCGTTACCGTTTTTGGGTGTGCATTTAACCCGGGTGATTAATAACGATGTGTATATTGGGCCAACCGCTATTCCGGCGTTTGGTCGAGAAAATTATCAGCTTACTGAAGGCTTAAGTGTTGGTGAAAGTCTGGATATTTCATGGCAACTACTAAAAATGTATGCGGGTAATGCCAATAACTTTAGAAAATTAGCGCATCTGGAAATAGCTAAATATCGTAAAGAGAATTTCCTACAAGCTGCGCGTAAATTAATGCCTAGCTTAACTGGCGATGACATGGTGGCATCGCCAAAAGTAGGCATAAGACCGCAGCTTATTAATTTGAAATCGAATACCTTAGAAATGGACTATATTTTGTTACGCGATGAATATAGTCTGCATGTGTTAAACGCGATTTCACCGGCTTTTACCAGCGCTTTTGCGTTTGCTGAACGGGTTGTTGATGGTATGGCTATTTGCTGTTGAATTGAACAGCTTATGTTTTAGACTAAAAACCTGCCAGGACTGTCCATGACCTGACAGGTTTCAAGGCTAAAGCTTGTTTACTTTAACTCAAAACGGTCCAGCATCATGACTTTATTCCACGCGTTGACGAAGTCTGTTACAAATTTTCGTTTACCGTCTTCAGCAGCATAGACTTCTGCGATAGCACGAAGCTCTGAGTGTGAGCCGAAAATTAAGTCAACCGGGGTTGCGGTCCATTTGACTGCACCGGTTTTCCGGTCTAAGCCTTCGTAGAGTCCCTCGGTTTTAGGCGACTTCTGCCATTGCGTAGACATATCAAGCAAGTTCAAGAAAAAATCATTGGTTAAGGTGCCTGGGGTTTGGGTGAATACGCCGTGTTTAACGTTGCCGGTATTGGCGTCTAATACTCGCATACCACCTAGCAAAACAGTCATTTCGGGTACAGTCAGCGCCAACATGTTGGCTCTATCAACTAGCATTTGTGCCGGTGATAACGCATTACCTTCGCCATAATAATTGCGGAATGCGTCTGCTTTCGGTTCCAGTACGGCAAACGAACTAGCATCGGTTTGCTCAGCTGTGGCGTCCATGCGTCCTGGTGTAAACGGGACTTTTACTGGCTGGCCTGCCGCTTTCGCCGCTTGCTCAACGGCAGCAGCGCCGCCTAAGACAATCAAATCGGCGAGTGACACTTTCTTGTTTTTAGCGCCTTTAGGTTGGGCATTGTTAAAGCTGTTTTGCAAGGCTTCCATCTGGGCGAGGACTTTGGTTAATTCCTCTGGATTGTTGACCGCCCAATCTTTTTGCGGCGCGAGGCGTAGTCTCGCGCCGTTAGCGCCACCGCGCATGTCGGTGCTGCGGAACGATGCGGCTGAAGCCCAAGCGGTTCTAACCAATTCCGGCACGGTCAGACCTGATTTGAGAATTTTTTGTTTGAGGCTTTCAACATCTTTAGCATCAATCAATTTATGATCTACAGGTGGAATAGGGTCTTGCCAAATGAAGACTTCTTTTGGCACTTCCGAGCCAAGATAGCGTGGTCTAGGTCCCATATCGCGGTGCGTGAGTTTAAACCACGCTTTAGCAAAAGCAAGCTCGAATTCTTTGGGATTTTCCAAGAAACGTTTGGCAATTTTTTCGTAACTGGGGTCGGTTTTCAATGCTAAGTCCGTCGTTAGCATGATAGGGGCGTGACGCTTATCTTTAT
>CAWUNX010000111.1:0-9956 GCA_963923905.1 uncultured Methylocucumis sp. | reverse complement strand
TGATTATGTATTATCGCTCATTTCTTGGTATTGGCGTTGATGGAAATAGCCTTGTCGGTTAATCGCTACGTTGCGTAAAGCGGTGACGGTTAATGTGCTGGTGCATACTAAACATGCGGAAAAATTTAATGCGGTGTTAAACCAATATGCCGATTTTGCCTATTTAAACTTGATACAAGTCACTGAAATTAATGCGGCGACCGCGATGTTACTGCAAGATAAAATCGATGCGGGTGAGTTAGTCGTGATTACAGCTGACCGGACGCCGGTTAAGACGCAACAACGCGTCACTCAAGCAACGTTTTTAGGGCAATCGGCACCTTTTCCTCAAGGCCCGTATATTTTAGGCGGCCTGCTTAAATGTCCGGTGTTTACGATGTTTTGTTTAAAACATCAGCAGCGTTATCGTATTTATTTCGAGCCTTTTTGCGAGCAACTGTTATTACCGCGTAAAGCAAGAGACGCCGCTGTACAGCGCTATGCCCAACAGTTTGCTGACCGATTACAGTATTATTGTTTAAAAGAACCTATGCAATGGTTTAATTTTTATGATTTTTGGCAGGCTTAAGGATGAGTGAGCATAGCGTTATTGTTGATGGCCGGTTTTTAACGATTGAAGATATTTGCGCTGTTGCTGTACGACATAAAGCATTGTGTTTAAGTGACGAGCCGGTTTTTGTAACGCGTATTAATCAAGGCAGCCAGTTTGTTGATGCGTTATTGCAACAACAAGGCTATATCTACGGCGTGACCACCGGTTATGGCGATTCTTGCGATGTGCCGATTCCGTTAGACTGCGTAAACGCTTTATCTACCCATCTTTACACCTTTCATGGTTGTGGCTTAGGGCATTATTTCGATGAGTCGCAAACGCGCGCTATTTTAGCGGTACGCTTAAATAGCCTTGCACAAGGTTATTCTGGTGTGCGCTATGTTTTGCTAAAACATATCGAGCAGTTGCTAGCGTTAGATGTGTTACCTGTTATTCCACAAGAAGGCTCAGTCGGTGCCAGTGGCGATTTAACGCCGCTATCGTACTTAGCGGCTGTGCTTGCCGGTGAACGAGACGTTTGGCATCAAGGCCAACGCCTAAATACTGTAACGGTTTTCAATACCCTAGCGATTACACCGTTAAGCTTGCAGCCTAAGGAAGGCTTAGCGATTATGAATGGAACGGCAGTGATGACGGCGTTAGCGTGTCTTGCCTATCAGCGCGCGGCTTATTTAGCGCAAGTTGCTACGCGTATTACCAGTCTGGTGTCTATAGCGCTACAAGGCAATCCTGAGCATTTCGATAACCGTTTGTTTAAGGTTAAACCGCATCAAGGTCAGGCCCAGGTGGCGCAATGGCTTTATCAAGACCTTACCGGTTGCTCTACGACAACACCGCGTTTACAAGACCGTTATTCGTTGCGTTGCGCCCCTCATGTTATCGGTGTATTAGTTGATGCGTTGCCTTGGTTACGGCAGTTTATCGAAAATGAGCTAAACAGTGCCAATGATAATCCCATTATCGATGCCGAGGCCGAGTGGGTGTTACATGGTGGGCATTTTTACGGTGGTCATATTGCATTTGCAATGGATGCATTAAAAACCGCCGTCGCTAATTTAGCCGATTTAATGGATAGGCAAATGGCGCAATTAGTAGACCCTAAATTTAATCATGGGCTGCCTGCTAATTTAACCGGAGCTAAAGGTCAGCAAGCCATGATGAATCACGGGTTTAAAGCGGTACAAATTGCCGTGTCGGCATGGACGGCAGAAGCGTTAAAGTTAACCATGCCAGCTAGCGTATTTTCTCGCTCTACCGAATGCCATAATCAAGACAAAGTAAGCATGGGGACAATTGCGGCGCGCGATGCCATTAGAATCTTAGAATTAACCGAGCAAGTAGCAACAGCCTTATTATTAGCTGCTGTGCAAGCAGTGGAGTTGCGTGGTGTTAATGAGCCGTTGAGCGTGGGCGTGCAAAAAACGTTAGCAGAAGTAAGAGCGCATGTGCCTTTTTTAGCGCACGATAGGGCATTAGAAAACGAGCTGCGATTATGCTTACAACTACTGCGTCAGCGCCGTTGGAGTGTCTATGGATAAAGCCATTGCGAGCAGTGAAACGGAACTAGTCGTACCTTTTTTTGATATTGATTCTATGGCGATTGTTTGGCATGGGCATTATGCGAAATACTTTGAACTGGCCCGTTGTGCGCTACTAGAGACTATCGACTACAATTATGAGCAAATGCGCGCTTCAGGTTATGCCTGGCCCATTATTGACATGCGGATTCGTTATGCAAGACCTGCAACCTTTGGGCAAAAAATTTTGGTGCAAGCACAGTTAGTCGAGTGGGAAAATCGGTTAAAAATTAATTATCAGATTTTTGATAAAGTGTCAGGAACTCGTTTGACCCGAGGCTATACTTCGCAAGTCGCTGTCGATATGGCTACTCATGAAATGTGTTTTGAATCACCGGCGATCTTATGGCAAAAGCTAGGCATACAACGACGTTAACCGCTTATGATGCCGTCGTGATTGGAAGCGGCATAGGTGGATTAACTGCGGCGGCCTTGCTGGCTAAAGCGGGAAAATCGGTATTAGTACTAGAAGCACATGATAGGCCAGGTGGTTATGCCCATGGTTTTAAAAGAAAAAAATACCAGTTTGATGCCGGTGTGCATTTAGTCAGTGGATGTGGACCCTTAGGTTATGAAGGCGGGCAAGTTCTTTATAAAATTCTAAAAGCACTTAACTTAACTGAGCAGTTGGCATTTATCCGAGTTGATCCCTTTAGTCATAGTTATTACCCTGATTTTACTAGCGCGTTGTGGCAAAGCGCCGAGCAATTTATTGACTCGTTAGCGCAGCAATTTCCTGAGCAACGCAGAGGTTTAGAGCAATTAGTCCGTTTATGCGTGCAAGTGACCGAAGAAATCGCGCTGGCTAAAGAAGTCATGCCGAGTTGTGATTATGACTCCGCTTATCAGTTATTGCCTGGGCTTTGTCAGTATAGAAAAGCCACTTTAGCCGAGGTTGCTAACGAATTTATCGACCATCCTCAATTATTAGCCGCTTTTGCCAGCAATTGGCCTTATCTTGGCTTGCCGCCGTCCAAAGTGTCTTTTGTTTACTGGGCATCTATGTTGGTCGGTTATATGGTCGATGGCGCGTATTATTGCAAAGGCAGTTTTCAACTATTAGCCAATGCCTTGGTTAAAGGCATTAAGCAATGTGGTGGCGAACTGTTATTGCGTACACCGGTGAATAAGATTTTGATTGAAAACAATAAGGTGGTTGGCGTTTCGATTCATAATCAAATCATTGCTACGGAGCTTGTCGTATCGAATGCCGATATGCGGCAAACCGTGTTTGAGCTAATCGGTCAGGAGTATTTTCCTGAGCGCTATTTGCAACGTATCAATAAAATGCAGCATTCGCTATCGATATTTGTCGTCTATATCGCGACAAACTTGGATTTAGCTGATCGAACGTTAGCGTATGAATCGTTTTGTTATATGGACATTGACCACGAAAGCAATTTTCGACGCACGCTACAAGGTGATGTGAATTGGATTAGCATCACGGTGCCGACCTTAATCGACGCTGAGCTTGCACCGGCTGGCGAGCACTTATTGATGCTAACAACATTGTTGCCGTTTAAGACAACGGAGTCATGGCAGCAAGCAAAACCCTATTACATGGAAAAAATGTTAGCGATAGCCGAGCAACATTTACCGGGTTTATCTGAACATATTGTTTTTATTGAAGGTGGTTCACCGGCAACGCTGCATCGTTACACACAAAATTATCAAGGCGCGGCTTATGGCTGGGATGTGACGCCAGAGCAAACCGGCTTTGCGCGTATTCCTAATCATTCGCCGATTAATGGCTTGTATTTTGCCGGGCATTGGACTTCGCCAGGCGGTGGTATTTATGGTGTTAGTGTTTCAGGTATGCAAGCTGCGCAAAAGGCATTAGGGTTTAAACGACCTTCGGAGTTGTGGCAAAGTATTTCTGACTTATAGAGGGTAGGGGGCGCTGTGCGCACCTTTTTCATTGATTTTTAATGATGTTATAAAGGTGCGCACAGCACCCTACGGCAGCTGATTGTGTTAATGTTTTAATATGAGGAGCCAGTGTATGCAACGATTTATCCGCAGTGTATTGATTATCATGATGAGCGTCATGTTGTTTTCATGTAAGAAAAACCTGTCTTCCTATACCATGCCCATCCATATTGTCAAAGGGCAACGGTATTACACTCAGTTTGTCATTCGTTATGAAAAAAATGCGTTTCCAACGACGAATTATCGGCATGACGCGTCGATTCCGATTAATACAGCAGTTAAATTAATTGATATTAATTCAAGCGAAATTTCCATTGAATACGGCAGTGCTCAACCTTTGTTAGTTAAAAACATTGAAAAACATACCGGCGATGATGTGTTTCATGCGTTTGACAAGTTATTTGCGCTACAGCCGGTTAATTTAGCGCAATTTAATAGTTTAGAAAGACAGCAAATAGATAAAGGTGAGGTCGCTGTCGGTATGAGTAAAAAAGCGGTGTTGGCAGCGATTGGTTATCCGCCTATCACTGAAACTGCGAATTTAAATGCCAATTCGTGGGTGTATTGGAGTACGCGCTTTAATCGCTTTATCGTCAATTTTAAAGACAATAAAGTCTCCGATATTGTTAATTGATATGACCTTAACCGCTAACATCATTAAAGTCTGTATAACCGTCGCATTGGTTTTGTTGTATCCGTATCTGGTTTATCAAGGCATGAAACATGGCATGGCGTGGTTTGCTCCTACACTATTTTCAGGTCTGTGCTTGTATCAAGCCGTGCGGCAGCCTCAAATACAAACCCGCATTAGCCAAGCCCTGTTAGCGCTGGCGCTGTTATTAGGGGCTTTTTTTGCTCAGAGTTTAACCGCTAAGGCATTACCGATAGTGATACAGCTTATGTTGATGGTGGTTTTTGGCCGTAGTTTGCTGAAAAATCAAGGGCCAGCGTTAATTGAACGTTTTGTGCGCTTACAGTTTCCAGAGTACCCCGCCGCTGTTGCCGATTATTGTTGGCGCTTAACCGCTGTTTGGGCGGTTTTTTTTGCATTAAACGCGTTGATTATCCTGTGCTTGTCGGTGGTCGGCAGTGACTTTTGGTGGGCGTTTTATAACGGTGTTATGATTTATGCGCTAATAGCGGTGTTAGCGATAGGCGAATATGTATTTCGTCGATATTATTTTTCTAAGCGCGGGATTTTTGTGCAAGGCATACCCGATATTCAAACAACAATTAAAACTCTGTTTACGACAGGACGTAAAGTCTGGCAACACAGGTAAGGTCGCTCATGAATAAAACAATCATTATTGGCTTTTTGGGTTGGTTAGTGTCCAGCCATGCACTAGCTGAAGATGCATTATCTACGTTAATGCAATCAATGAAGTCAAATAAGCTGACGCAGGTGCAATACCAAGAAACGCGTCACTTGAATTTAATGGATAAACCTTGGCAAGGTAGCGGCTATCTATATGCCTTATCGCCTGACTTAATGATTCGCGAGCAACAACAACCGCAACGCTTGCTTATGGGAATAAAAGGCAAAGACATGTTGTATTTCGACCCGGTGGCCGATACTCGGCAACAAACCGAATTAGACATGGACGATGAAAGCAATATCACTGTTGCTGCGTTAACAGCGTTAATCAATAGCGACGAGACGTTATTACGCGAATTATTTCAAGTTGAATTTATCAGTGCCACTAATGCCTGGACTATGAATTTAACGCCAAAAAGTGCTGACACGGCTATTCATTTGAAAATCTCAGGTTTGCCTAGTCAACCGGCGAATAAAGTTTTGATTACGCAAGCTAATGGCGATACTAGCGAATATACCTTATTAAACAACCGTCATGAGCATTCGATAACGACGACGATTAACCAGCTTTATCATGAGTTACTAGGAGAGTAAGCGGTGCCTACTCGCGTTGTCAGTTTTTATCTGTTAGCTCCGTTATTAATGTTAGCGGTGTTGTTTAGCGTTCGGTTTAAAACCGATTTATCCGCATTTATCGTGACGGGTCAGCAATTAGAACATGTGTTACTCGCTAATGAAATGCAATCGGGTGCGTTGTCGCGCCAGTATTTGCTTTCGGTGACAACGGAGCAACAGCAGCGGCCTACCTTAAGCTTTATACGCAGCTTGCAACAGCAATTGCAAGCTATTGACGGCGTTACTGAGGTTTGGTTACCAGGGCAGCAAACGGATAAGGTGGCGCAATTATTAACGCTTTACGGTCAACATGCTGCGCTTGGCTATAGCTTACAACCAGAGCAAGAACTTGCTAAGTTGTTTACTACAGAAGGCTTGCGCCAACGGGCTGAGTTGTTAAAAAATAGTTTATTGTCGGCACAAGGGCTAGGCATTGATAAACTGGCGCGGCAAGACCCGTTGTTGTTGTCGCTGACTGGTTTTAAAACACTAGCGGCTCAGCAAAGGCAACCGATTTCTAGCGTTTATCAAAACATCATGTTAGAAACTGAGGCGTCAGGTTTGGATATTGCCCAACAAGCACGCATTCAAACTGCGATTAAAAAAACCTTACAACACGTTAATAAGGCTTCGCGGGGTCATTATTTATTAGAAATGACTGGCGTTCCAGTGTTTGCGGTCGCTACGCAACAGTTAATTCAAGGCGATATTCAATTAGTTAGTGCGTTATTAATAGCTGCACAGTTTATGTTGTTTTGGTGGTTATTCCGGCACTGGCAGGGGTTATTACAAGTCTTTAGTCTGTTAGCCATTGCCTTATTAAGCGCTGTGTTAATCACGCAAGCGGTGTTTGGTTATGTTCATGCCATGACGTTGGCAATTGGCTCCACCTTAGTTGGCATTTGTATTGATTATCCTATTCATGCCTTAGTCCATGCGCGCGTGGATTTTGCAGACAAAGTCTTAGCGGTTAAGCGGATTTGGCCTAGCATGGTATTAGGCGGCGCAACGACACTCATCGGTTATGCCGCGTTAGGCTCGTCTGGCTATCCAGGCTTTCAACAAGTGGCGGTGTTTGCCGGTGCTGGTATTGTCATGAGTTTATTATTAACCCGTTTTGTCTTTCCTTGGCTATTGGTCAAGCGCTCTGAGCAGCGTTTGTCTGTACCATTTGCGGGTGCTTGGGCGAGCTTTTGCCAGCGTTATCGTACCCCGCTAGCCGGTGGTTTTGTGGCAGTTGTTGTGCTGTCGTTGTTAAGCCTGAATTCGTTGCACTGGTTAACGGATATGCAAGCATTAACGCCTGAACTTGCCCAGTTAAAACAAAATGACCAACGCATTCGCGCACGTATGACCCATGTTGAACCGGGACGTTTTGTCTTAGTCAGCGCACCTACGATAGAAGCCGCGTTACAGAAAAGCGAGGCGGTTTATACGGTTTTAGAGGAGCTTAAGCACGATAAGGCGTTAAGCGACTATTATGGCTTATATCCGTGGCTATTATCGGCGCAACAGCAACAAGCCAATCAAGCACTGCTTAAAACATATTTAACGCCAGAGCATTTAGCGCAATGGCGTACAGCATTAGCAGAGCAAGGCTTATCAGTTACGCAATTAGGCCATTTTGATTACGCCGAATTACAACCTTTAACCTTACAACAAGTACTGGCAACGCCGGTAAAAAATGTATTAGCTAACCGTATCATACAAAATGACGGGCAAGCGTTATTAATCATTTGGTTAGCCGAGCATGAGCCTGAGCGGGTGAAAGCGGCGTTAACGGGTTTGACGGGGGTGCAATACTTTAGCCAACGTGAGTTATTACAAGACTTAACTAAAACCTATACCGAAACTGCAAGACAATTACTCGCGCTGGGCTTAGTAGCAATTACTCTGTTATTAGCTTGGCGCTACGGCCATATCGTCAAAGCGCTGCAAACCTTAACGCCAGCGCTATTGGCTGCGTGTGTGATGTTGGGTTTTTGGGCCGTTAGCGGAGTCGCAGTGAGTTTTTTACATTTAGTGGGCTTTTTGCTCGCCGTATCGATTTGCGTTGATTATGGCATTTTTTATCAAGAAAACCGTAGCGGACAGATTGAGTTAACCTATCAAGCCATAGCGGCGTCGATGTTGACCAGTATATTAGCCTTTGCGTGTCTTTGGGTATCAGAAAGCTCTATATTGAGAACCTTAGGCAGTGTCGTCGTGTTAGGTGTATTGCTAGGTTTTTTGTTGTGTCCTATTTTTATCAGGCCAAGTCAAGGATTGCGGAAAGAACAAGTACCGTTGGCTTAGCATTTAACCCCTTGTCATTTTACATAACACTATGAGTGCTATCAAAAACATTGCCATTATCGGCGCAGGTCCTGCGGCGAGTACCTTAGCGGTACTTTTACGGCGTAAAGGCTGTCATGTCGTATTATTTGCGTTACCCGACCGGCAACCGATTCTAGTGGGTGAATCCTTAGTGCCGATGATTGTGCCTATGTTGCAAGATTTAGGTGTAGAAGCGGAAATCGCGGCATTTAGTCAGTATAAACCCGGCGCGTGTTTTACTTACAACGCCGATGAAGTGTTTGAAATGCGTTTTGCTGATATGCCTAAAGATTTGCCGTCTTATTCGTATAACGTTCCTAGAGTGGATTTTAATGCCAGCTTGTTAGCGGCGGCACAACAAGCCGGCGCTAAGCTGGTTGCGCGTAAAGTCAGTCTGATTCAGCATGATGATAGCGATAGATTGAGCTTAGATGCGGAGTCGTTAGCGGCAGCAACAGATTATTGGGACGGCGGTGCGCCTGATTTAATTGTCGATGCGGCAGGTAGAATTAATTTAATCGGTCGTTTACTCAATATCCCTATGACTAAAGGCCCTAGGCAAGACATTGCGTTATTTGTCCATGTCGATACAACCGAATTAGTCGATCCAGGTTATGTGCATAACGACCGCATGGAGCAAGGCTGGTGTTGGCGCATTCCATTACCTGGGCGCGTGTCATTGGGTTTTGTTGTACCCGAAGACTATGCGCGTCAACACGGTGAAAGCGCAGAACAACAATATGATAATTTGTTAAAAACTGATTCGGTGCTGAAACGTTTAGCGCCAAACGCCAAACGCGTTACCGAGGTGATTCGCTACCAGAATTATCAATCTATCTCCGAGCGCTTATGTGGAGAAAACTGGGCGATGTTAGGTGATTCTGGCGGTTTTGTTGATCCGGTGTTTTCTAGTGGCATGTTAATCGCGATGGACAGTGCGTATAGATTAGCTGACGTGGTGTTAAACGCTAAGCCTTTAGCGCATTATGAGCAAGCCGTGCAAGAACATTTAAAGGCGTGGTTTGACATCGTGGGTTATTACTATAATGGGCGCTTAATGAGCAGTATTAAAGTCGGGCGCTCATTAAACGATAATGCATTCAATCGCTGGCTGTTCCCGTGGATAGCGGCTCATGTCAGTCGGGTGTTTAGTGGTGCTGCTGCTACGCGCCCTTTTAGCCGTCGCGTGTTGCGCTATTTAGTCCAATACGGTTTAAAAAATTTAAACCCTGATGTTTATAAAATCCATTAAAGGTTGTTATGAGTCAGCGAACAGAAGAGATTGCCGAATTGCTATGCGCTTTTTTGCGCGATAACGTATTAGCCGAGGATGTTGAGATAACGCCTGATACCGAGTTAAGCCATATCGGTGTTGATTCATTTTCATTAATGGAATTAGTGTTGTATATCGAGCGGCAATTTAATCTGTCATTACCCGCTGAGTCATTGAATCCAGAAACCATTGCTAGTGTGCGTAGTTTGAGTGAATATTGCGCCGATTTAATGGATAGGCCGTTGTGAATGCTGTGTTAGAAGTTGCTATTCTCGATGTGATACCCGATAAAGAAGCCGAGTTTGAAATAGCGTTTCGACAAGCATCAGAGATTATTGTCAACATGGCGGGTTATTTTTCGCATCAGCTTCATCGCTG
>CAWUNX010000110.1:0-9981 GCA_963923905.1 uncultured Methylocucumis sp. | reverse complement strand
ATTATGTATTATCGCTCATTTCTTGGTATTGGCGTTGATGGAAATAGCCTTAATCAATCCGTAAGACCTCAAGATAACGCTGCTTCATTGTTGACAGCGTCAATCATTTCCGCCCTAAAACTTAAGCGCTGGTTAATAAACAAACTATTACCTGAAATTTTCTTAGCCTGCTTTTTCGCACCCGCAGCAAGGTCAGCAAGGTCAACGTGAGTTAAACATTGACTCGTGGCAACGCTATCAACAATACCTA
Organism: uncultured Methylocucumis sp.; assembly: GCA_963923905.1. GTDB lineage: Bacteria > Pseudomonadota > Gammaproteobacteria > Methylococcales > Methylomonadaceae > Methylovulum. Next base: position 9,731 of record CAWUNX010000110.1, on the reverse strand, counting down.
TTGATAAACTGACTAAGGCAAAAAATGTTTTTAACCCATTGCGATCTTCGCCAACTATGCCGCCCTTATGCCTATCTTCTTCACTGTAAAAGGTAAGCGCTAAGTCAGCAAACTGGCTAAGCATGTTTTGGCAACGCACTAACCAATCATCGCATAAAAAAACGACAATAAAATCATCGCCGCCAATATGTCCGATAATGCCATGTTGGTCGTCAACGAACTTGGATAAAAGCTCAGCCAGCGCTTTAATCACGTTATCACCCGCGCTATAACCATACTTATCGTTATACGGTTTAAAATTATCTAAATCAAAATAAGCCAACGCAAAGGGGATTTTTTCATGCAATAAATAATTGATACGTTCATTAACTGGCACGCTTCCAGGTAATAATGTCAATGGGTTAGCATGTTTGGCATTAATAATTTGTTGCCTGGTAATCTCTTCAAGTAGGTCTAAAACCGTCGCTATACCTAGATAATAACTGTTTTCAGTGACGATAAACGCCGAATCATGCTCTGTAGTCGAGGTCAGCATTTGGCTCACCGTTTCCAGAGGGGTGCCAGCATCAATCATTAATGGCATTTTACTGACGAACAAACTAATCGGTTTTTTGCCATACAATTCCAGGCCATATCGACTAGAAAACAGCTTAGATAAAAACCTATCGCGAAAAACAATGCCAGTCGCTAATAAATTATCAACCACAGGAATCATGGTTAAATGCGAATTTTGCTGAAACAAATCCATTACTTGGCTAATGCTGGTTGCAGATGTCACCGGCTCAACTGTTTTTGCGATGGATTTAGCCTGTGAAGAATGGCTGTTAAACGAATGCACTAATAACGGTGAAATGCGATTGCTCACTAATAATGCAGGATCAATGCGTTCAGGCGGTTGCGCGGTAGGTCTGGCAAAATAATACCCTTGCGCATAGGTAATCCCTAAAGACTCTACTGTTTTAAATTCTTCTTTGGTTTCAACACCTTCAGCAATAATATTGCAATTCAATGAGCTGGCAATGCTTTGTATCGATCGGACAAAATTGTATTTAACACTATCCTCATGTATGCCATGGATAAAATGTTTATCAATTTTAACGTAGTCGGGTAATAGCTCTGACCATAGTCTTAACCCTGAATACCCCGCGCCTAAATCATCTAGCGCAATTTCAAAGCCCATTTGCCGATAATGCATCACTGCGTCACGCATCAACGGGTAATTATCGGTCGGCTGGCTTTCGGTTAATTCTATGACGACTGATTTTGGATCTATGCCGGCTTGCTCTAAATATTTTAACGTCATGCCTATCTTAAAATCCGGTTGTAATAACACTGATGGACTGACGTTGATAAATAGTTTTTTGGCTAATTTTAAACGGGAATAGTATTGAATACTGATTTTTCGACAACAAAATTCAAGCTTAGTACTTAGACCATGACGTTCAGCCGCGCTAAATAAATTGTGGGGGCTATGTAGCGAGCTGTCAGAAGGACCGCGAATGAGCGCTTCATAACCTAAAATATCTTTATGCAATAACGAAATAATAGGCTGAAAAATAGGCGTAAGTCGCTCGCCTTCAATGATATTGACGATTTCGTCTCGTAACGCAGTCATAAAGTTTCCTGAATTAAGCACTAAGCCATAAAAAATAGGCTTTAATTATTAATACCGTATGACACTGTGCGTAAATATTACGAATGAAAATTAATTAATTTGAACAAACACGCTATTTAGAAAAGTGTGACGAAGCAACATAGTTTAGAAGCTATCTGGCAAAACATTAAATGCATATTGCAAACGTTATTTTCATAGCAATTCGAATCATATTTTCAGCCAGTAAGCGGCTGATGTATTTTTCTAATCATTTATAGTTGCTAGAAATTTAACCGGTTTTAACAAAATACTTAGACTATAATTGCCGCTAAATAACCCTTTAGCCAAACTCTATACTCAGAGGATGTTATGCTTCCGTCAACGCTAGCTAAAAGTCAACGCCCAACCTTGTATGTTCATGCTGAAGAACCCTTAGAAATTGATTTTAGCGATTTCTTGCAACCGATGAGCGATGATGAATTTGCAGATTTTTGCCAGCAGAACAGAGACTTGCGCATTGAAATGGGTCAATATGGAGAAATTACCATCATGTCACCCACTTATAGCGAAACCGGCGCAATCAATTTTAATTTGAGTGTCGAGTTTGGTATTTGGGCACGCACAGATGGTACGGGACAAGGCTTTGATTCTTCGACCGGCTTTATTTTGCCGAATGGTGCTAAACGTTCACCCGACTTATCCTGGATTAAGCTTGAGCGCTGGCTAGCGATTCCAGACCAGCAACGCAAAAAATTTGCGCCAATTTGTCCTGATTTTGTCGTTGAATTGCGCTCAGCGTCGGATTCTTTGCCTAGACTACAAGCAAAAATGGCCGAATATATTGCAAACGGCGCTAAACTAGGCTGGTTGCTTGATCCAATTGACAAACAAGTGCATGTTTATCAACCTGACATACCCGTGCAAATCTTAGAAAATCCCAACGAATTGTCCGGTGAACCGTTGTTAAAAGGGTTTGTATTGTCGATGAAAACTGTTTTTGGCGAGTAAGCAAACGAATGTCGGTTCATGACAACAACATGCTCCTCAGCGTCAACCGCTTAAGCGCTGGCTATGGCAAGCGTCAGGTCTAGTTTGATATTTCATTTCAGTAAACCGAGGCGAGCTGGTTTTACTGGTTGGCAGCAATGGCTCCGGTAAATCGTTTTGTCGGTATGCCTAACAACATTGCCGCTAATATGCGACAGATTATTTATGGCGCCATGTTAGTTATGGTTATGATGGCAGCAAAACAAGGCTTACTGAGCTTTTTTCGACGCACATAACATCGCCTATAGAATCTGGCTAGTTGCTAATAGCAATGATGTGAAGTCCCGCCGAATCAGCTATTTCGACGAGACAGATTAATTTAACAATCGCTATGTTGTAATGCCTACAAGCTCATAAACCCTAAATTAGCGGTAGCAAACCGGTCTAAATGCGGAAATATAGTCTGTAATTCGCTATCATCGGCGCCAAACCAGGCCGCTAAGGTTGCAGCGTATTGCTCTATCGATGTCGTTGGAATCAAACGACCATAGCCAGAATCATCGGGGCCATCTAAGGTTTGATTAGGAAATTGCCCATAAACCTGCCCACCTAATACCGAACCGCCCGCAACCATTTGAATATTGCCCCAAGAATGGTCAGTACCATCGCCGTTTGACGTTAAGGTGCGACCGAATTCAGATAACGTAAAACTGGTGACATTACTCGCCACACCTAATTGTTCCATCGCATTGTGGAAAGCGGAAATGGCTTCCGATAACTCAGAAATTAAGCCGCTGTGGCTATCGATTTGATTATCGTGCGTGTCATAACCGCCATGCGTGACGTAAAACACTTGCCGATTCATGCCAAAGGCTTGCCTAACGCTAATCATTCTAGCAACCATTTCTAGTTGATCTGATAAATATCCACCCGGCCAAGCTTCAGAGCCAGAATTGCTCTTTTCCAACGCCTTAATCAGCGATTCGCTGAGATCAAGGGTTTTGCCTACGGCATTGGCATATTCTCGCTCTAACAGCCTATGACTTAGCGACGCTTGTTCTAAGATTTTTCTAAACGCACGCGTTCTGGCATCTTTTACACCACCATTCGTGACGGAAAAGCGCTCAACACCGTAAGAACTTAGATAATAAGGTACAGCTGTTTCACCGATTTGAAATAAGTTGTTGCCCGCAATAGAAACCCCTAAAGGCAAAGCATTAGGGCCATTTAAATTAGATAATAAATCTGCGATGCGCCCACCCCACCCAACTCTCTGCAAAGCATCTAATTGGTTAGACATGGCTTGGTCGGTCTGGTCGCTATGAGAAAATAGCTGAGGTGGTAGATTTTTACCCGATTCGTAATCTTTCTTTTGAGTTGGCTGTAATAACGTACCGACATTAGCGACAAATGCTAATCGTCCATTGTTATACATCTGTTGCATCTCTTGTGCCACATCCCAAACAGCATAAGTCTGTCCCGCATTATTCCCGGCTAAATCTAATAAATCTTCTTTAGCTAACGCCAAATTAGACCTAGCCTGTTTATAAATTCCATAACGCTCAGAATCGGTAGGAATTAAAACATTATAGCCATCATTGCCGCCGCCTAAAAAAATACATACTAATGCTCGATAATCTTGATCTGCGGCTTGTACAGCCGCCGCTTGAGTACCGGCTAAAAAACCAAGTGCTGCCGAACGGGTACTTAACCCGGCTGCCGCTGCGAGCGTGTAATGTAAAAAATCGCGTCGTGTTGTTAAGCGTGTGCGCGTCATTTGAATGCTCCTCAGCGTTGAATTAAATAAAAAGGTGAACTCATCACCAAGTAAAGCGCTTCTAAAGAACGTCTGACACCTTTATCTTCGGCTCTACCTAAATCGATTTTACGCACATAATTGGCTATGATTAACTTGGTTTCTTCTGGCAACTGCTTACCCGTTAACACCGTGTCTAAATACCCTACGAGCTCTTTTGTATTCTTAGCATTTTTCTTTAACGTGCTGATATTAATTAAAATATTGTTTCTATCAATATAAGGATTGCCTTTGTAATACCATTGCGTCAAACCCCATAGTTCATTATAAAAGCTGGTGTTATTCGCATCGTTGACTAATTGAAACTCGGGGGCAACTAAACCGTTTTTGCTAAGTGCACCACTGGGGGCAAAATTAGGCCGGAAAAAATTGAATACACTAGGCGAAGATAATGGCGCTTGACCTATGGTGTAATCGGGGTAGTAATACGGCAATGTACCTTCAGCCGTGCTAGCATCAAACGCGCGCCATAAATGCGTTAGCACTAACAACGGTTCGCGTAACTTACCAAAGCGTTTATTGACTTTAACACCACCTAGTGCTTCGGGGTCTAACAATACCGCTTTAATAACCGCCTTCATATCACCGCGTACACCGTCACCATTGTCATTAAATTTCTTAGCGACACGGGCAATATATTCCGGTGAAGGGTTACTGGTCACTAAGCGTTGAATCAGCCTCAAACCGATAAAAGGCCCTACATTTGGGTGGTTAAATAACGTGTTTAACGCTATATCCAACTCTTTTTCCGCCGTTTGGCTTTCAGCAATATGTTTTTTATTGATGATGACTTTTTCGCCTCGGTCGTGAAAAGCGGGAAACGCTTTCATGCTAATGCGCCAGTCATCACCATCAAAAAACGACAGTGAATCCCCCCAGCTCCAACCGGTAAACACGCGGGCAAGATTTTCAATATCAGATTGATTGTAAGTCGGTACGGTCGTACCGTCTTTTAACAATGGCTCACCGTTAGTATTGAGCTGTACCAAACCTACTGTGAATAACTGCATGATTTCACGAGCAAAATTTTCATCGGCACGAATGCCTTTAGCACGACTCGGTTTTTGGTTGCCTAACATCGATAAATAAGACCCCATAGCCGGTGACAAAGTTACTTTTTCTAACAAGTCTCTGAAATTACCAAATGCATTACGCACTAATATATCGTTATAAACGGTAAGCGCATGGGGTGGGATACCGGAGTTCACATCAGACACCACAAAAATTTCAGAGAGTGCAAAAGCCACCCGTTGACGTAATTGATCTGGCGCGGTAACCGCATGCCTAAACCATACTTCAATGCGATTATTACGGTCATTATTATCTTGGGTAATATTCAGCGACTCTAAATGACATGAAGCCTTCATGCTCATTTGTTGGTTAATCCATTGCACATAGGTTAAGTGTTTTAAATGGTTTATATCGCGCGGATTGGCACCAAAAGTTGCCATATTTAAAAACCTAGCCGCATCATCGGTAGGCGTTACGATTTCAGTATCTGGTGTGCGCGGGTACTGAGGTTCACTCATAGGGTCAACACATTCGGCGGGCGGCTCTGCCCACACAACCCACGAGAACATTATCGCGACTAAAAAACTTAGACGGCGGAGACTTTGGATATTTGACATTTTTCCTCCAGGCTGTAGAGATAACAACAGAAAAACCTGCGCTCAAGTGCCTGGACTGTAATAACTCATAGTTAGACTGTCAAGCGTAAGCACTTTAAAATCAATAGGATGATTTAATTTTGACATTAAAAATGAATAAGTTATGTTAATTATTCACAACAGCGTAAAGAAAATCCTTGTGTGTTTTGCTATGCGCATCACAACTCAATCCTTTATCCTTTTACCGTCACCGCTATGTTTATTACCTCTATACCCATTGTTTTATCCTATACCAGCTTATTTAATCTCATTGAATTTATTTTGTTTTTAGCAACGATAGCCGGTTTGCTTTACTTTTATACCCCCGCTAACAATCTAATATGGGAAGAAAACCTAGGTGATGGTTGGTATACACTGTTACGCAATATATGGCTAGGCGATGCTGCATTATGGCGAGCGTTTTGGCCTTTTTTTATCTTCGCTAATGTTGTGTTTGCTTATATCGATTACCGAGCCAACAGCGTGTCTTATACGATTGCAAGTTGGAAAACCGTGCATGGCATGTTATTCCTGCCTATGGTTTGGTGGGCCACTTCTGTTTGGCGCTGTTCAGTCAATAGCTCTAATAAACTTTGGGCTGTTGCCGCCAGAAGCGTAGTCATTTATTTTTTCTTTGACGTTATCTTAAGGCTTTTCATCGCCATAAAATTCCCCCAAGCCTTGTTTGATTGCCATTTGTTAGTAATGGAATACGGCGACTGCTGGTAACACTCACCTTGAGTTTATCATGCGTTAGGATTTTTACTGTTCACATATTGTTAACAATTGATTTAAAATTGCTTTATTTGGTGCATAACAACAACATATTGCACGAATAGATGCAGCTGACAAGCTAAACGCTATGCCGATAGGCAATATACATGTCATCGCGATACAAAAATAAATATTAAAAATCAATACATTGCAATACACTTGAAAATAACTACTTTTATCCTTATATCAGGCATGAAATATGCTTTTCTTATAAAACCAGCGTAACGACTTAACAGCTTTCACGTTAAGTCACGTGTTTGTCACCTGGCATCATTATGATGCTTTAGCCCGAACACGGTTTTATCTGTGACGTAAGGAGAATTTATGTTAAACATTTTGGTTTTTTTCAATGATGCGATTGATTGGCTAACACTTAATATATCAGGCGAATTAATCGCTTTGGGATTACTCATCCTCTTTGCCTGTTTATCTGTCTGGGAATTCACTTTTCCTAGAGAAAAATGGCCTAGTATCGCGATTAGGCGCTCCTACATGACCAATAGCTGTCTTTTCATTTTTAACAGCATCGTAACGTCTGTCGCTAGCTTTGCTGTCATCGTATTCGCGCAACAATATTTGAGCATCACTGGCTTTAGCCAACTACCTAATACATGGGCAAAAGCATTAATCGCGTTTATCGGATTGGATTTAGTGCTCTATCTATGGCATAGAGCTTGCCATCGCTTTGATTGTTTATGGATGTTTCATCGTGTACACCACAACGAGCCGTTTTTAAACATCTCAACCGCCTTTAGAGTACATGTGTTAGAAGTATTAATTACAAATTTACTAAAAGCCGGTTATGTGATTTCTATTGGCTTAGATCAAATGCAGATACTGGTCAATGAAGCGCTGTTAACCTGCTTCATTATGCTGCACCACAGCAATATCAGCTTTAAAGGTGAAAAATACTTAGGATGGCTAGTGATAACACCGGCAATACACCGTTCTCATCATTCGGTAGAACGACTAGAGCATGATAGCAATTATGGTAGCGTGCTATCGCTATGGGATAGGTTGTTCCGCACACTTAATTTAAAGCACGCAGATAAATTAGGAATTCAGCAAGCATCGCCACAAGACTTTGCTCGCTTATTAAGCTTTGGTTTTTCATTTGACTCACCTAAACCAGCACCTGCTATAAATTTAGAAACAATGATTGCCGAAGCGGCGTACTATAAAGCCGAAAAACGCAACTTCCGACCTGGTCATGAATTAAAAGATTGGTTGGATGCGCAAAGAGATATTATGAAATTGCTTTACGAGCAAAAATAGTTCTTAACACCAGGCAATGAGACAAGAAAGGCAATCTGTAATAAGATAGCCTTTTTTAACCAAGGCTTTTTTATGCGTTCTGTCTTTATTGTCGTGTTACTGAGCGTGGCTTTTTCGATTAGCGCGGCAGATGATGAGTCTGCCGCTTTAGAATCTTTGCCCGAAACGCCAACGCCCCCTCCCCCTGTCCACAGCGGCGAAGCCATAGAACCCGATATTACAATTATCAAACGCGAAAAAAAAACCATACAAGAATTCCGCAGAGGCGGTCGCTTGTACATGATTAAAGTCATTCCTGATATTGGTCCTGCTTATTATTTTTTAGATACCAACGGCGATGGTAAACTCGATGCTCGTAGCAACGATTTAGATTATGGTAGCCACATTAATATGTGGAAAATCTTTGAGTGGGATTAAAGGTTTGATTTAGCAAAAACGCCCAGGAAAACCTGGGCGTTTTTAAAGAACGACTAAATTAAAGAGTAGAGAATTACAAATTATTTGCATGAGAAATGACCAGCAACGTCGCGTTTGCGATTTAGGTTAACGTTGCTAGTAATCGCCGCAGTGGCAAATAATGTTGAAGAAATAACATATTCTCCAGAAATAAAGCCAAATAAAGCGGCCATGAATATAATGGCTGTAATAATATCTTTATACCAATTGGTAGTCATAAAAGACCTCATCTATTGTGGTTGATTTGCATTTACTACGATTCCACTATACTTGGCAACTAAATTGTTGACAATAACAACAAATAAAGACAAATTATTTACTAAATTAGCAACAATACATTCATTTTTTGTTAATTTTTTCCCTTGTAAAAAATCAACCAACATCTTATTCAGCTACGCATTTTCTAAGCTGATTTTTCGGCATAAATATAGGGTTTATCACTTGTATTGATTTTTTACGTTTCCCAGTCATTCTGGGTGTATACTTCTTTTCCATTAGCTCAAACAATTATAATAATGGGGTTAACTCAATGCCTGACAAACCAGTTAGTAAGTACTTACTGAATATAGAAAAACAATTTGCCAATGACAATCCTGTCTTATTAAGAGTATCCAAAATCTTTCAAGAACTGGATCAAATTGAATACGATTTAGGCTTAATTGAGTCAGAAGAGTCAACTGCGTGTAAATATTCTTGGTGGCCTATTGTCACTATCATTGGTGGTAATTCCACCGCTAAGCCTCGATTTATCAATAATTATTTAGGCGCAGAACAATTACAGAGTGGTGCACAGGCATCGGCGCATAAATTTACCGTGTTTTTATATAGTAACCAGGCTAATTCAGCCATGCTGCCAGGCACAGCGCTTGACGTCGACCCGCGTTACCCTTTTTATCGAATTAGCAATAAAATCGAACAACAACAGCAAGGCGAAGGCGCGCGCATTAATGCCTATTTGGAGTTAAAAACCATTCATAGCGAACGCTTAAAAGGCAAATTGTTTATCGATGCGCCGAATGTTATCACTTCACAATCAACACCGGTTATTTCGCTGCTTACACAACACACGATTGAAAATTCAGACTTAGTGTTAATTTTTACGGATGCGTTTGAACAAGAATCACAACTCGTCAACGAATTGATTCAACATATTCAAAAACATCAAGACAGTAATAAATCTGTC
>CAWUNX010000109.1:0-9989 GCA_963923905.1 uncultured Methylocucumis sp. | reverse complement strand
GAAAATGGTGATAGGGACAGAATAACCATCAATTTATTTATGCACCAACGCCAATGAAATCAAAAAACTACCCGACAAGCGCGACAATAGAGGAAAAAGGCATTCACTGCATTTTTTAATCATCAGCGTTGTTTTGGGATTACTGTCGAATCGTTCGAAGGTTTCAGAATTACATCGATATATAAAAAATAAAATCAAGTGGTTACGCCGAGTAACGGGTGAAAAAGAGGCCACACCCCTATCGCGCGCTCATTTACCTAGAATGTTAGCACAGTTAGATTGGAACGAATTGAACGTGCTTATTTCCGACTGTTTTGATGTGCAAATTATGCAAGCGGTTGATAACGAATGGATTGCGGTAGACGGCAAAACGCTGAGAGGGACGCTCAAATCCGGTGAAAAACAAGCCGTAGTCCATGCGGTTTCTCATGACAGCCGAATGGATGTGGCGCAAGCCCGCATGGTTGGCGAGAAGTCCAGTGAAATAACGGTTGTGCGTGATTTTCTTAACCAGACAGGATTGGAAAAGAAAAAAATCACGCTAGATGCGCATCACTGTAATCCGGAAACCAGCGCACAAATCGCACAAGCAGATGGCCTCTATATTATTCAAGTCAAGGAAAACCAACCGATTTTATTGGCACAGTGTCAAGAAATGGCTCAACATACCTCACAAATGATAACGGAAAATCAGACGGTCGATCCCGGACATGGCCGAATCACGACGCGACAAGCTCAGTTATTTTCCATGGCATCGATGACTCTTGACCCACGTTGGCAGCAAAGCGCGATTAACACGCTGATTGTCATCCATCGGGAAACATTTAACACCCATACTAAAAAGACGACAGCAGAAACGTCTTACTACATCAGCAATCAAACCGTTAGCTCAGTCAAGATAGGCTTGGAATTAGCTGACACTATACGCAAGCATTGGGGCGTAGAATCTAATAACTGGATTTTGGACGCCACTTTCAACGAAGATAAAGTTCAGGTCAAAAACGGAAACCAGGCTCAAGTGCTGGGAAAATTACGGAGCTTTTCGCTAAATATACTGCGTTGGGCAGGTGCGAAGAACTTTCAAGAAAAAGTTGAACAGTTTGTCGATTCACCCTCAACACTCATTTCAACGCTTAAGCAAGTTAATTTTTTATGAGAAAGCCGTGAGGGTAGCCTTGTATTCGCGAACGAGAGGCTTGTCCGCACCCTTATGACTTAAGAATATCCTCATTGGAACAACCCCCATTGCGTATTCATGTTTCTTAAGCAAAGCATCAATATCATCATGTATCTCAAAGCTTGTAGTTTTATTTTCCAAAAACACTATTCCATCATGAGGCCCGACCCTGAAGTGCTTTTCTAGCCTTTTTCGCACGGACTCTTTATTTTGTACGGTAATTTCCCCAACACCAACCAACACTGGCGTTAGTTCACCGAACCCGCCATGCATTTTTACGTGAGCAACACCTGTGTGGGTATAAATTATGATTACCCAGTTTTTATAACTTCCTGTATTTGAGTTGCAGCCAGACAGAATTGGCCATGCCCCAATTAGTTCTTTGTGCTTAGCTTCAATTTTTCCTCTATAGAAATCGATAACTTGATCTTGGATTGATTTTTGTTCCGCTTCCACTTGAATAGTCCTTTTATTAGAAATTTTGTTTTGCGCTGGCTAACAAGCAGTTATATGGTTCTATATATCATGCCGCTTTGTAGAATATACGACAAGTCTTAGTTACCTTTTTGTTTCAGCAGTGATAGCTTACATTACCATTCGTCTTGCCAGCATTGCCATTTACTTATGTTACATGCATCACTAAACCTTCTTTTAAGCGCTGGCTTTTTTCATTGCTGCGTTGTTTGTGCTTGGTCCACCAATCTATGCCGTCGTATAAAATCGATTCGGCGGCGATGGTGCTGATGCCCATGTCGATGCGTTTTTGCGCGGCGTCGGCTTCGACCGAGGGATTGCACGAGCGAAGTTAGTATCCGGACTAGGAGTGTTTGCCATGCATCCATCTTGAATATACAAATCTCGCTGTTCACCATACGGTTTAATAGCTCAAGCGAAAACCCACTTCCGCACCAATACCGGGTTCTGGCGCAAAATTGCGCAAATACGAAGTTGAGTTACGGATGTTTTGGTCTAATAAGTTATTGCCTTTAGCAAAAACCATAAGTTTAGCGTCTTGATAAGCTTTCACTTGGTAATTAACGCCGACATTCAACAGAAAATAACCAGCGGTGGTAGTTTCAAAATCACCGGCATACGGTTGCTCGTTGGCGCGAACAAAGCGCAGATAACTGGAAAGTTTGTCTTGATTCAAATCCAATTGAAAACCATAGCGTAGTGGCGGCATACGCGGCACATTCGCTCCAGAATTGAATTCTCCGCGCGTATAGTCACTGAATAAGGTTAGTTCCAACAAACCGTGTTGGTTTTCCATGACCGGAAAAATCAGCTTGGCTTCGTAGCCCTTGAATATTGCATCGTTTTGACTACTCACCAACACAGGAATTGTGCAATCTGGGGCACATGCCTTGCTACCTTCTTCATCAACATAATCGCCTCTACGTTGCTGATAAATGTAATCGTTGGCCCAGTTGTGAAACAAATCGAATTCAGCGCGTAACCAATCAGTTTTAAAACGATAACCTAAATCCAAGTTATATGAAGTTTCCTCTTTTAAGCCCAGACTACCGATTTCGAAACTACGGGTAGCATCGTGAAAACCGTTGGAAAGCAATTCCTGTGCTTGTGGTGCTCGCGAGGAACGGGTAATGGCTAGATTCAGGCTGTTGCGATAATCAAGTTTCCATAAGGCTGAAGCCGAGGCACTGACTGGAGTATAACTAAGCTCTCTAATGCCATCCGGACGAATGTCGGTTTGCTCGATGCGTGTTCCGAATTGGTAAGTCACAGCGCCAATATCGAATGATTCGACACCAAATACGCCATAGCTGGTAATGTCTGAGCGTGGCACAATACTTTCGCCAGTCAATTTTTCAATTGCATTGAAATCGCTGGCTTGTGCTTGAAAACCCACTACACCACGCAATCGCCCTATATCCTGATGGTTAATTTCCAGCCGACCTTCGTATGTTTGGTTGGTGAAAAACGCCCCTGGTTCGCCATTGGCAATTTCGGTATGTTGATAGTCAGTATAACCAAGGCGAGCCTTGATAGTTTTAGCGAATTGAAAAGGATTATTCCATTCGCTCTTAAAATCGTATTTGTTTTGCCGCATGGCGATTTGCACTGTCTCTTCACCCGTGCCGTCAGGAGCAATGCCATAATTATTGTTGATGTTATTTATTGAAACACCAGCAAAACCAAAATCATTTATCCATGACAAGCCTGCCGAGCCACTAATGGCTTCAGCCCCAGTATTATTGAGATAACCATCAGGATTATCTATCACGTCCAGGGCTGGATCGGTAATGGCGACGTTAGCGGTATCAATGCCACGACCGCCCACGCTCAAATTGTTACGATGGCGATAAAAGCCGTCTAAATGATAAGCAATGTTGCCTTGACCACCTTCCACTTTCATCGCCGTACTGGTTTCGTCGCTAGTAGAATCAAAGCGCTGTTCCAACGCTGCTCCTACTAGCTTGTCGAACATTTGGCCGGGGATACGATTGTCAATAACGTTGACTACGCCACCCATTGCTCCGCTTCCGTATAACAAAGTGGCCGGGCCACGCAGCACTTCGATGCTCTCGGCTAAGACTGGCTCAACGCTAGTCGCATGATCAGGGCTAATCGCCGACATGTCATTAGCGCCAATACCATTCTGTAAAACTCTGACTCTTGGCCCTGCCTGCCCACGAATCACTGGCGTACCGACACCTGGACCGAACGATTGGCTGCTGATACCTAATTCATTTTTCAATGTTTCACCGATGCTATGACCGGTTTTCATTCGTAATTCATCGTCACTGAGTACTGTCACCGGCATTGCGCTTTCAGATAATTTTAATTGCAAAGGCGACGTGACAATTACCGGTTCCAGTTCAGTAACAGCCGTATTTTCTGCTTGGGTAGGCAAAGCAAGACTGCCTGATGCTACTAGTAAAATGAATTTTTTGTACATCTTTGTTCCTAAACTTAATAATATAAATGTTATATCGTCACATAGTTATGTTACAACTGATGTCAGCTTTCTTCTGATAATACCTTATGAGCTGACAGCTTTGGCTGGCGCGCATAGAATTCAGACTGTGAATTTCGACTGCCTTACACCAAAGGATAAACCTGACTGCTAAAGCTTGAATAGTGTTACTTTATAACATAACATTTATATCATGCCAATTTTTCTGATAGTTAAGCGCTGTTTAGTCGCTATCAGCGAATGGCGACTCGTTCTCTTTTCTTGCCCAACTTTTTATACTCACTATAAAGCCGCTTAGTTGAAACGAGGTCGTCTAAAGTTGAACGCACGACTTTATCGGCTTTAAACAATTCCAGTAACTGTTGACCACGAGGATTATTACTTAACTTTAACGCTTCTGAAATAACCCGCTCGCGGAATTCGGACGGGACTTTTTTATGAAAATAGCCCCCGCCAAACGGAATATCATCTAATTGTGAAAGGATTTGCAGCTTAGTAAGTAGTTGCGGATTTAATTCTGTAGCCAATTTATATGCATTTTGGTACACACAAGCCACGTCAGTTTGACCAAAGAATAATTTGAGAATAACTTGGTTAGCCTTTTTTTCTCGCAGAATGACACTAAAAGCGGTTTGAACGTCTTTGTGGAAATTAGAGTGTGCCAAAAAATCTATATAAAGGTCAGCAATTGGATTCGTTTCAACTAAAGCAAGCCGCTTACCGAGCAGGGATTTGATAGTATCCAGGCCTTCGTTTTTTCTGCTTAGCACCAGTATGCTGTCCGGATTAACGCTGTTAACCGTCAACCTAAAGCCATCTGCCAATACATTATTATCAAATTCGTTGGCAAAGTTAAACGACGACGCTACCGCAAAATTAATTTCGCCTTGCTCAAAAGCCTGACGTAACGCAGCAATGTCTTCAAAAACAGTTACCGTCGTTTTTATGCCAACAGTATCGCCTATTTCTTCCGAGAGTAATTTCACTGACACTTCTAAATCTTCTTTAGAAAAATCCGGAAACGCTCGTGTATAAAATCCTGCTCGTAAGGTCTCTACGGCAAACAAATTATCTGCCCACACCGGACTTAGACTGGACACAATCGTTACCCATAAACAACTGCAAACAACTTGGCAGAAACGATTCATAGTCATTTAGATTTTTTAAAACGCTGGTAATTATTAAAAAGTTGCTTAGCCCCGTTCAATTCGTCCGGTGTTACCCTTACCGCGTGTTCGGTTTTGAAAATTTCCAAATATTGCCGACCGCGTGGATAGGTTTCTAATTTAAGCACTTCGGCAATAACCTGCTCACGAAAAACGGGATCAACGTTTTTATGAAAAAAACAAGCGGTTTGCAGGATGCCATCAATATGGTCGATGATTTGGGTTTTTTGAAAAATCTGCGGGTTTAACTCGCCCGTAACTTTATAGAAATTTTCGTAAACACTGACCACATCAACTTGGCTAAAAAATAGTTTAAGTATGATTTGATGGGATTTTTTTTCACGCGGCATTTCTTTGAAAACCCGTGAGTAGTCTTTACCAAAATTAGACTGCGATAAATAGTTTATATACAAATCAGCCGCCGGATCATTTTCTATTAAACCTAGCTTTTTACCGCGTAGCGATTTAAATGAATCCATCCCTTCATTTTTTCGGGTTAGAACGACTAACCTATCAGGATTTCCCCCAGACAAGATAAGTTTGAAACCATCAGCGATTAAACGGCTATCGAAATGGGTGATAATAAGTAACGGTGATACGAAAACGAGGTTTATTTTTCCTTGCTCAAAATCCTCACGCATAGATTTTATATCTTCGTAACTTGATATGCTGGTCTTGATATTTATCGACCGGCCCATTTCTTCGGTCAAAAGTTTCACTGAAACTTCAAGGTCTTCGCGTGAATATTCGTGAAAAGAGGGTAAATGAAAACCTACTCGCAGGCTTCGTTCGCTAAATAAATCGTCTGCACTGGCAACATCTGCCAATACTAGGAAGACGACTATCAACATAGTGCTAGCTATTTGCCTAGCAAAATTGTTTGCCTTCATAATGTACTCTGAACAGTCAAGTTATACAGGTGCGCACAGCGCACTCTACCTAAAAAGCGAAAACTTGACCGATTGAAGTGTAACTGCGTTAAGTAACTGCTATTTTTATGGAATTGAGGTTTTCGCTTCGACATTTTGTCCAATCAGATATTCCAACGATAACAAGCCCATTGCCAACGCATAACGCGAACGATAATAAGTGCCCTGAGCAAAGGTTTCGACAATTTGCGCCTCGATAACATCTTTGGTTTCCACTAATTCGTCTTGGTAAGCCCGCACATGTAATTGCCGATTTTCACTAGCATAGCCGACGGCTTCTTGACTGTCTTTGGTTTGCGCACTGGCGCTTTTAATACTTAAAAACTGTTGTTTGACTTGCAAAGCAACGCCTTGCTCAAGCAAGATTTGCTGGCTTTGCAGTTTGCGCTGCTGCGCCTTGGCATGATTGTCTTTGCCACTGGTCTGAAACCCATCAAATAAATTCCACTGCATGCCGACACCAATGGTCCACCCGTCGCGGTTGGCGGTATTGGTCAACCCGGAATTGAAGTCGCTGGCAATCGTATGCGCCTCAGCCTGAAAACCTATCATCGGATAATAGCCGCTACGTGCTTCGGTGATTTGGTCATCGCTAATCTGCACGGCGAGCTTTAATTGTTGAATATCAGGATTAAACGTTTGTGCGGAGTCTACTAATTGTTTTAAGCCTTCGCTTAACGGTGATGCATCCGTTACTTCATCTAAACGATAGCGCTCATCCCATTCTTGCCCCATCGCATTGCCTAACGCTTCATGCGCGAGTTCGCGCGCATATTTAGCTTCACCTAACATAGTGCGGGTAATAGCGGTTGTGGTTTTGCTACGCAAGTAATCGGTTTTTTTGACCTTCATCGAACCGTGCTGGTAAAGACGTTCGGTCAACTCTTCCAATACCTTAAACCGCTCTAAGGTATCGTCGGCTAATTGCTCCATTTGTAACGCAAACTGAGCCGCGTAATAATACTTTTTAACATCTCTAACCACTTCCAGATTGGTTTTACGACGACTTTCTTCAGCAAGTTTGATGCCTTTTTCGGCTTGTGCAACCAGAGCCTCTCTTTTCATCCCGGTAAAAATCGGATAAGTAAGATTGATTGATGACGTGAGTACATCACGGTCAAATAATTTGACATCCATGTTGATAGGAATGGCACTAATCGGTTTTGCTAAACCTAATTGTAGCGCTTGGGCATATTGCGGATTGCTTTGTGCAACGACAGAGGTTAAAGCCCCGCCCACTTCTGGAGGCAAATCAAATTGGCCTTGTAATGAGTAAGTCCTGTCTTGGTCGGCATGGGATGCATTCACTTCGGCAGCAATTCTAGGCCAATACGCCGACATAGCTTGCTGGTAAAGCGCCTCGGCCATTGCGACATTGGCATCTGATACCGATAAGGATTGGTGCTTTTCTAAAGCTATGCGGATACAGTCTTCTAGTGTTAATTTTTGTCCGTCGGCAGGCTCTGCGCCCAGCACAAACGAAGACCAACACATGGCGATAATGACAAGAGTGGCTATAAATGAAGGCATAGTAATAGGCCTCAGCAGTGCTTACGGATTTGTAAAATTTCGTCAATATGTTGCACGAATATATCAACGAGCTCGGGGTCAAATTGCAATGCTTTATTAGTTTCAAAATAAGCTAGAATGTCCTCGATAGGCCAGGGTTCTTTATACACTCGTTTACTGCATAGCGCATCGAACACATCTGCTAAACTAACAATTCTAGCTTCTAGGGCAATAGTCTCACCTGACAATCCATTAGGATAGCCCGTACCGTCATAGCGTTCATGGTGTTGATGGGCAATAGTGGCTGCCATTTTTATTAAAGGCTTTTCAGATTGCTTTAACAAATTAAAGCCTATTTCTGCATGTTTTTTAACAATTTGGTATTCGTCAGCCGATAATTTGCCAGATTTGCATAATAGTTCCTGAGGTAGTCCCACTTTCCCTATGTCATGAAGGGAAGAAGCAATTTTTATCATCGTCGAATGCTCTTGGTCGAGTCCATATTTAGACGCAAGTAATTCCGACATCAACGCGACACGCTTAATATGCGAACCCGTTTCATGACTATGATTTTCAATCACCTCACCCAAGATATAAATTAACTCTTTTTGGGTTTCAATCATCTCCTCATTCAATTTGATGATTTCAGTAATATCTTGGCTTAACCCCATTAACGAGTGAATATCGCCCTGCTGATTATGAATACCGACAAAAACCGTACTTAGAACCCGTTGTTCGCCATGTTTGCCAATAATTTTGACAATCATCGAACTATTCCCCTGATACAAGGCTTTGTTTAACCCCTGAGCCTTAAACTCATCACCGTTCTGAATTAACTGACAAAGAGAGCGGCCGTGTAATTCACCAGAGGTGTAATTAACTAGGTCGCTAAAATTTTGGTTAGTGCTAATAATGACGCCCTCAGTATCTATCACACATAGCAATGTGCCCACTTCCATAGCGGATTCATATTCATGCAGATAATGATTTTTCTGGATGAGGTCTTGTTTTAAGCCAATAGATAAGCGTTCGAATTTTTTAAATTGTTCGGTTATATCAACCAATAACGCAACAAACTCTTCAATATCGCCTTGAGGATTGACTATGGCAACGACTGTGATGTCAACCACATAGGTGTCTCCGGTTTTACTATGTTGTCTGAGAATCCCTTGCCACTTCTTTTTTTCAAGCACAGTGGTTTTTAACTCCTCGACGATGGCTGTTTGCCCGTTTTCGATATTAAATAAATAGTGCTGTCCTATTAGCTCAGCTTCCGAATAACCCGACAATTTACAAAAGTACGGATTAGCGTAGATGATATTTCCTTTAAGATTAATCTTGGCAACAATAGCTTTCACATCAACTAGTAGCTTATATTGCTCCAATAATTTACGGCTCTTTTCAACCTCATGTACTAAGTTAAGTTGCTCTGAAATCTCACAGAGCTTATTTAAGAGGCGCTCAACACTGATAGGTTTGGTTATATAGTGCTGAATACCTAATTCCAGAGAACGGAATAAATATTCCACATCATTGTAAGCACTTAAAATGACTATCGGCTGGTCAGGATTAATCGCTTTGATGTCGGCTGCCATCGACAGGCCGTTCATTTCAGGCATTTGAATATCGGTTACCACTATATCAGGGCGATGCTCACGGTATAAACTTAAGCCCTCCCGGCCATTTTTGGCGGTATAAAGCTCAGCAACAAAATTTTCTAGCACGGATTGCAATTCTTCCCGCGTTTCTAAATCATCTTCCACATATAAAACCCGAACTGTGGATAAATTATTTATTTTGTCGTTATACACAAAAAAGTTTCCAATTAGATTAGTTAGGTATGCCAACAGCATTGGCGTTTACCCTTAAATTTGGCGCTATACATTGCTGCATCCGCGAATTTCAATAAGGTTTGCGGGTTAGCGCTGTCTTCAGGATAAAGTGAAATGCCGACGCTGACTGATATAGGTAATGAAATATTCTGTTCATCAATCGTAAAAGCAGTCGTGTCAATGATGCGTTGAGCCGTATCAGTGATAACGTCTTTTGACGTGCCATTTAAGATAAGCGCAAACTCGTCGCCACCTAGCCTGGCAACGGTATCTACTTCTCTAACGCAACGCCTTAAACGATGAGCAATTTCAATCAGCACATTATCTCCCTGGGCATGTCCTAAATTGTCATTAATCTGCTTAAAACCGTCTAAGTCAAGAAACAATATTGCCAGCTTGTAATTAAAATGTTTTGCCGAAGCGATGGCGTCATCTAAG
>CAWUNX010000108.1:0-10031 GCA_963923905.1 uncultured Methylocucumis sp. | reverse complement strand
TTTTTAATTTCCCGGCTTCCTTGCCAGCTTCTCTTCAGCACCTCTCTGCGCTGAATAACTGTGCATTATAGACCTTCCAATTTTATTGTCAATAGATTTTTTGTTTTACTTAGCTAGTATCGCAAAGCGATATGACTAAGATATTCTTTCTTATAGTATTTGGTAACAACACAAATTTATTTTATGTAGACATAAATAATCACACTGAATACAATTGCTAAAGTTGGCAATATTAATTTTAGAACGCCTACAAAAGAAATAAGACTGGACTACGCTAACATAGTCAAATGCGCCTTCATCAACCACTTTACGATTATCTATCGTAATTTATTAATCCTCCCCCTTGTTAAACCAAGAACAACCCTTACTATCGATAGATATAAAACACGCTTTACTTATTAAGCATGGACAACTTGCCATGCTAAGCTCAGCAACAGCGGGTATATGGCTATGCGACTTAGAAATTATCATAAAAATTTTAGTGGTTTTTCTGCTGCTTTTTTATTTCGTAAAAATATACAACCAATCTGTTTCATGTAACATTAGGATAAAATACAATACATTCGGTTGGACACTTACTCAAACAGATGAAACTGAATACATCTGCATTCTGCCATCATCTGTATTGACAAAACATATTATTTTTTTACATATAAGATACTTAAGCAGCGGCAAGCCCAAGCAAGAGCGTTTTAAATCGTTGTTAATCACTAAGCAACATGTATTAAATGAAGGGGATTTCCGCCGTTTAATAGTCAAATTAAAATGCTCACTAATAAAACAAGAGCAAGCAAGCGTATCTGTTGTTAAAATTAAGTCGACTAAATCACCTGAGTAAGCTACCCCTACTTAAATCAGGTCAAGACCGGTTATCGAGTCGCTTTGGCATTACCCGAACTACATTCCGATACAAATCTGTAGCTTATTGATTTGTTACTACCGGCACACACACTAATAATTTGAGTTATAAAAATAAGGAGAAATTGGATGTCAAAAGGCCAAAACTTGCAGGACAATTTTTTGAACACGCTACGAAAAGAGCATACTCCTGTATCGATATTTCTTGTCAATGGTATTAAATTACAAGGCAAAGTAGATTCATTCGATCAATATGTCATTATGCTAAAAAACACTGTTAGCCAAATGGTGTATAAACATGCTATTTCAACTATCGTCCCTAGCAAAGCCGTTAAATTAGCTAGAGACGAAGAAGAAAGCATCGACGAATAACGTTAGGCACAGAGGTTATTCATTGTTTGATCGCCCTGAATCAGGTGAGCGTGCTATCTTAGTTCATCTATCCTGCCATGCTGGACAAGAAGACTTTCTCGAATTACAGGAGTTAGCCAAGTCTGCAGGCACTGAACCTGTCCATGCTGTCATCGGCAGCCGCCAACGCCCTGACCCAAAATTCTTTATTGGCCAAGGCAAGCTAGAAGAACTTAAGTTAGCCATTGAAACTCATGCCGCTGATGTCGTATTGTTTAACCATCCATTAACACCTAGCCAAGAAAGAAACTTAGAAAAATTTTTAGGCATTCGTATCGTCGATAGAAATGGCTTAATTCTCGATATATTTGCGCAAAGGGCCCAATCCTTTGAAGGCAAACTGCAAGTAGAGCTAGCCCAATTAAAACATTTATCCACGCGCCTAGTTCGCGGCTGGACGCATTTAGAACGGCAAAAGGGCGGCATTGGCTTACGCGGACCTGGCGAAACCCAGTTAGAAACCGATAGACGCCTATTAGCCGTCAGAATCAAACAAATCCAACAACGCCTAGACAAAGTTGATAAACAGCGCCACCAAGTTCGCAGCAAGCGAAAAAAGTCCGAAATTCCGACTGTATCCTTAGTTGGCTACACCAACGCAGGAAAATCTACGCTTTTTAATACACTAACCGGCGCTGATATTTACGCTGCGGATCAATTATTTGCCACATTAGACCCAACCTTACGCAGTCTTAAGCTAAATACTCATTCAGAAGTCGTATTAGCCGATACCGTAGGCTTCATCAGACACCTGCCGCACGAACTAGTCGCAGCTTTTAAATCAACACTACAAGAGGCAAGCGAAGCAGACTTATTGCTGCATGTTATCGACGCCTACAGTGATGAGCGCGATGATATTATCGAACAAGTTAATCGGGTCTTAACTGAAATTAACGCAGATAAGATTCCGCAATTACAAATATTCAATAAAATCGATTTAATTGACGACGCACAACCACGCATAGACAGGGATGAATCAGGCAAACCCATAAGAGTGTGGTTATCTGCTGCAACCGGAATCGGCATTCAACTATTAATCGACGCACTCGCCGAGTTATTCTCAGCCACTAAAAGGTACAAACGCTGCTGGTTAACACCCGTACAGGCAGGCATTCGGGCAAAATTATTTTCTTGCGCGAATATTATTGCCGAGGATATTGACGACCAGGGTCACTCTTGCTTAATCATTGAAATCGACCCTAAGCATTTAGGCCTGTTAAAAGATGTTCGTGTGGAAGATTATCAGCACGAAAGCTAATGCAGCCTATAACAGACTCAATCATAATCGTAGAAATTACGATAGAATAACCAGAAACTCAAAGCGCCTAATATTTGTTACGCTAACTGTCTATAAATTTAATCGCTTAAGAAATGGCATAAACTGTAGCGGTATTTAAAAAAGCAGCGCGCCTTACACACTCAACAAATCCTTACGGAGAAACGTATGTCCTGGAATGAACCCGGCGGCGATAAAAAAGACCCCTGGAGCGGTAGAGGTGATGACAACAACCCGCCGGATCTCGATGAAGCAATACGCTCGTTGCAAGACAAATTAACTAAATTTTTTACGGGCGGTAAAAATGACGATGGTCGCCCACCCAACCGAAACGAGACCAGCGCACCGATGAAAGGCATTAGTACTATCATTATTGCTATCGGCATCGTTATTTGGGGATTTAGTGGCATATACACTGTCGATGAGGGTAATCATGGTGTTGAAACACGATTTGGGCAATTCATCGGAATCACTCAAGCCGGCTTGCATTGGCATATCCCCGCACCCATAGAGCAAGTCACTATTGTCAACGTCAAACAACAACGCTTCATAGAAGTCGGCTACCGTAGCGCGATGGGCAATGACCAAGCGACCGGCTCAGTACTAAAAGAATCATTGATGTTAACCAAAGATGAAAACTATGTTGACGTCAGACTGGCCGTGCAATACCAAGTTAAAGACGCTAAGCAATTTTTGTTTAACATCGTAAACCCTGCGGCCACATTAAAACAAGTCACCGAAAGCGCTGAGCGCGGTGTCATAGGCGGTAATACGATGGACTTTGTGTTAACCGAAGGTCGTAGCGAAATCGTGACCGAAATTAAAAAAGAAATCCAAGAAGTCATGGATAGATACCAATCAGGCATACAAATCACCAGTGTTAACTTACAAGACGCTCAACCACCAGAACAAGTGCAAAACGCATTTGCTGATGCGATTAAAGCCCGAGAAGACGAACAACGTTTAATCAATGAAGCGCAAGCCTATTCAAATGATGTCGTGCCTAAAGCCCGAGGTGCAGCGGCAAGAAAACTTCAAGAAGCAGAAGGTTATAAAGAGCAAGTCATTGCCCAAGCCGAAGGTGAAACTAATCGCTTTACTAAATTATACGGTGAATACAGCAAAGCGCCTGAAATCACTAGAAAACGGCTTTACTTGGATGCGATAGAAACTGTGTTATCGGGAACCAATAAAATTTTAGTCGATGTTAAAAGCAATAACATCATGTATTTACCGCTGGATAAACTCACCCATACCAACACGACTACACCAGCACAACCTGTTGGAAGCATTAGCGAATCGATTAATAACCAGCCTAGTAGCGTAGCACAACCGCAAACTAACGAAGCTGACGCACATGCTGCTGAACGAAACTCAACGCGTGGCCGTGAAGCCAGGGGGCGTTAAATGACTAAAAATCAATTAGGATTAGCGATTGCTAGTTTAATCATGTTACTCGGTTTTATGAGTGTTTTTACCGTTAATGAGGCCGAAAAAGCTATTAAATTTAAATTTGGTGAAATTATTAAAAGCGATTATTCGCCAGGCTTACACTTTAGAATCCCTTTTCTGAATACGGTTAAATTATTTGACGCTAGAATTCAAACCATGTCATCAAGACCTGAGCGTTTTCTAACTGCTGAAAAGAAAAACGTTATTGTGGATTCATTCGTCAAATGGCGTATCGGCGATGTGACTAAATTTTATACGGTTGTATCAGGAGACATTGATCAAGCCAATTTACGACTCGATCAAATTATTAAAGATGCGTTTCGTAGCGAATTCAGTAAGCGCAATATCAAACAACTCGTCTCTACTGATCGCCGTACCATACGCGATATTTTAATCAACAACTCCAAATCGATAGCGGCAGACTTAGGCATGGAAATTATCGACGTGCAAGTCATGCGCATCGATTTGCCCGATGAAGTCAGCTCATCGGTATTTAGCCGCATGGAAGCCGAACGCGAACGCGTAGCACGAGAGTTCCGCTCACAAGGCGCAGAAGCAGCAGAAAAAATTCGCGCTGATGCCGACAGGCAACGCGTAGTCACCTTGGCCAATGCGTACAAAGAAGCTGAAAAATTACGCGGTGAAGGCGATGCTAAAGCAGCGGAAATATATGCCCAAGCCTATGGACAAGATGCTGAGTTCTTTGCTTTTTATAAAAGCTTAAACGCCTATAAAAAGACGTTTGCTAATTCAGGCATGATGGTGTTAGACCCAGAATCAGAATTCTTCCGATACTTAAAAACACCCAAATAAACAACTAACAACACTGACAACCACAAAACGCTCCGCATGGAGCGTTTTGTTTGAGTGGAACAACCATGCAACAAAAAAACACCTGGTTATTGCCGGACGGCATAGAAGAATTATTACCGGAACAAGCGCGACATGTAGAATGTTTGCGCACCAAGCTATTAACTATGTTTAATTGCTGGGGTTATGACCTAGTAATTCCGCCTTTTATCGATTTCTTAGACTCTTTGCTCACAGGCGCCGGGCATGACCTAGACTTACAAACATTTAAATTAACCGATCAAATTAGCGGTGAATTACTAGGCATCAGAGCCGACATGACACCCCAGGTTGCCCGTATCGATGCCCACAATTTAAAACACGACTGGCCTACCCGCTTATGCTATGCCGGCACCGTATTGCATACGCGCGGCGATGCTTTAGAGAAAAGCCGTAGCCCTATGCAAATCGGCGCAGAACTTTACGGACACAAAGGCCTAGAAAGTGATTTAGAAGTCATTTGCTTAATGCTAGAAATGCTCGCGTTAACAGGCTTAACACAAGTCCATTTAGACTTAGGCCATGTTGGTATTTATAGAGCCTTAGCTGAGCAAGCAGGATTAAACGCACAGCAAGAGCGAGAATTATTCGCCGTATTGCAACGTAAAGACCGCACCGAGTTAAATGTGTTATTAACCGACTATAAATTAGCCACAGATATAGCTGAACAGTTGCTACAACTCCCTAACCTGAATGGCGAAGCGTCAGATCTAGCGGCTGCTATCAACGTATTAAAGCCATCACATCCCATTGTTACTGAAGCCTTGCAAGATTTATCAATACTCACCGAGAAAATAGCCCAACGCTTCCCAGCACTTGATATAAGCTTTGATTTAGCAGAGCTACGCGGCTACCACTACCATACCGGCGTTGTCTTCGCCGCCTTTATACCCGGCGTTGGCAAAGAAATAGCTAGAGGCGGACGCTATGATAATATTGGCAAAGTATTTGGTCGCGCACGTCCCGCGACGGGCTTTAGTGCCGATTTGAAAACACTGGCAACATTGGCAAAGATAGAAACAGGCACAACTGAACGCATTTTTGCCCCATACCGTGTCGACGCTGATTTACAGCAGATGATTAGAGATTTACGCGCCCAAAATAAAGTCGTTATTCAAGAATTACCCGGACAAACAGGTAACGCTAAAGACCTAGGCTGCCAATCCATACTCATTCAAAACGAACACCAACATTGGGTCATTCAACCGCTCGCTTAAACATACAGGAAAAAAACATGGGAAAAAACGTCATCGTCATAGGCACACAATGGGGCGACGAAGGTAAAGGCAAACTCGTCGATTTGCTAACTGAACAAGCTCAAGCGGTCGTGCGATTTCAAGGCGGGCATAATGCCGGTCACACCTTAGTGATTAAAGGCCAAAAGACCGTTTTGCATTTAATCCCGTCTGGCATATTACGCGATAACGTACAATGCTTAATCGGCAATGGCGTTGTGTTATCGCCCGAAGCCTTGTTACATGAAATAGCTTTTTTAGAGGAAGCCGGTGTTAATATCCGTTCGCGCTTATTAATTAGCGAAGCCTGTACATTGATTTTACCCGTGCATATCGCCGTAGACCAAGCGCGTGAAAAAGCACGCGGCGATAAAGCAATAGGAACAACAGGGCGTGGCATAGGCCCAGCCTATGAAGACAAAGCCGCGCGCCGTGGCTTACGCGCAGGCGACTTACGCGATGCGAAGGGTTTTGCTGAAAAGCTCTCTGAGCTAGTCGACTATCATAATTTTTTATTAACGAACTATTACCAAGCACAACCGGTTGATTATCAGCAAATATTAGACACCGCACTCATTCACGCCGAAGCGATAAAACCCATGCTATGCGATGTCAGCGAAGCGTTATATCAACATCAAGCGAATGGCAGTAACATCTTATTTGAAGGCGCACAAGGTGCATTATTAGACATAGACCACGGCACATTTCCTTATGTCACGTCGTCTAACACCACAGCCGGCGGCGCTGCAACAGGCAGTGGGTTTGGCTTATTAGATTTTGATTACGTCTTAGGCATCACTAAAGCCTACTCAACACGCGTTGGTAACGGCCCTTTCCCTAGCGAATTAAATAACGACATTGGGGAACGCATCTGCGCACAAGGCTTTGAATACGGCGCAACCACCGGACGCAAACGCCGCACAGGCTGGTTTGATGCCGTAGCCATGCGCAAATCTGTCAAACTCAACAGCGTAAGCGGCATTTGCCTTACCAAATTAGATGTCTTGGACGGCCTAGAAAAAGTCGGCATTTGTACCGCCTACGATATAAATGGTCAAATCACAGAAGTTGCACCACTAGGCGCCGATCAATACGCACAATGCCAACCTATCATAGAAGAAATGCCAGGCTGGTCGGAAACAACGGCGGGCATTACTGATTTTGCCGCTTTACCTGAGAATGCTAAAGCTTATGTTAAACGTATCGAGCAATTAATCGGCGTTAAAATAACCGTCTTATCGACGGGACCCGACCGGGACGAAACTATTGTTCTCGAACATCCGTTTGCTTAAACGCTTATCCAACAATCGACCGGATAGGGATAGATAGAGAAGACCTTTCACTCTCCCCTACGATTTAGCTAAAGGTTTTTATTTAGAAACCTTTAGCTCGCAATAGCGCATTGCGTGGCATGGAAAAACTTGACCATTACATATCGTCCGTTTTCATAGTGTTATTTCCATTTGCTCGGCAATCCGCGTTGCCAATTGTATAAAATCTTTTTTGGCGTCTTGCACGGCATTGGCATGAGCACCAATCGCGCCGTCGGCTGAAGTGAGATTAAAGATAGGCTTGCGGTGTTCCTGAGCCATTGGGATCAGGCTACGGTAATGCTTGATGGTCGCTAGACAATAAGGATCATCTTCCTGACGAATTTTGACGCTGGTTTCCTCATTTAATACCGACTCACGATAGACTTCTGGAATTCGTTGCACCCATTTGTCATAGGCTTTAACGGGCCGATCAAGTCTGACACCATGCTGTTGGCAAAGATAGCCAATAGACTGCATTCTGCCTTGGGGTAGCTGAAAACCCGAGAAGTTTTGTTTTTCTGTACTACCGTTCCAGTTATCCAGTCTTTTCCGCCAAAGGTTTTGCCAACTCCTCAGTGTTGGTCCCAAGTTCTTCAAACCTTGCAATGAAAATAAATCGGCACCGAGAGGAATGGCAACATAATCGGTTGCCAGTAGCACAGAACGATTGATAGCGCCAAGATTCGGCCCTATATCGACTAGTATAATGTCTGCCTGAACCTTTGCGGCAGCCATTTGCATAACTTGCCAGAATGAGCTGAGAATCCGCATGGGGCGATACAAGTTATTGTCACCCATACTGTTCGGCCATTCAGCCGACAAAGCATCTTCATAACCAGACAGATTGACGTCACCCGGCAGCAGATAAAGGTCGGTCGCAATATTTTGCAGAACCGGTTCAGAAATATCCCCCACACCCGTTAGTGGTTTAACACACTGGTAAACGGTAGATCCCACATTCTGTTGGTTCCAAATCGCCTCTATTTTGTCCTCATCCAGAAAGGCGGCGGTCAGGTTGGCCTGCGGATCAAGGTCGATGATCACCACGCGTTTGCGTAAGCTGGCAAAGGTCCAGGCGAGATGGTAAATCAACGATGTTTTACCCACGCCACCTTTGTTGTTAAAGAATGTCAGTACCGGGATGCTCATGGTTTGCCCCTCAGTGTGCAGACCACCGCGCTTTGGTTGGTTTCAAATTCAGGTGGAGGATTGCCGTTTTTCTCCATTTCTTTCCTGGCGGTTGCGATGCCTCGGCCAAAGGCTTGTATAAAGCCGAAGGTTTTTAGCACGACACCGATGTTTGGGTTCCGGTAGTCGGTGATACCAGGCTTGCCAAAATTTTCGGAAGTGACGTTACCATAAGGGCCACCTGGGCTATTGATTTCGATTCTATCGTTAAACCAATAGACGCGTACCGGTGCATTCGTGCTTTCATAGGTTCGGTGAAGTACCGCGTTATACAGTATTTGTTGAATCGCTGCGGGTGGGTACGGCATCTCTTGGGTATGGGTTGGTCCAGAGGTGATATCGACAGCAGTACGGTTATGAGCTTTAAGTTTTTCTTCTGTGCGACGCAGCATTTCAACCATGGCGCCACCGATGTTTTCTTCGTCAACGACAGGATCGGCCAGTTCAGTACCGTCGATTCGCAAAAACTGGATAGTTGCCCCAGGCAGGAAGTCTTGCGGACTTTTACCTATCGCCAATAAACCCAGCACAGTGGGTGTGGCGTCATCAGGCGAAACAATCATTTTGCATGACGCCAAACGTTCTTCATAGGTTCGACCGTTTGCCTCCAACACATCGAACGCAAATGCCGCAGGCAGGAATTCATTTTCAAAAATGGTTTTTGAAAGATCCGAAATCTTGGCGCTAGGAATGGGATAAATATCGAAAGGAAGATTTTTATATCTTCGTTTTTCGTTGAGAATCCGCTCTTCTTGTTCATTGGCAACAGATCGACGCGGACCGGTGCGTATCCAGATGCGACCTTCATATTTGACTGGCGGCATGTCGGATGGCATGACAGTAACTACCGCCATCTCAGCACTTTTCAAAATCCGTTTTTCTACCGATAACACCGGAAGTGGCAGAATGTTGCCGTCGGTTTTTATATCCGCGAGCGTTCGTAAGAGCTGATCTGTCACCTCTAATCCCGATGGTTCTCCATTGTCTTTGGCGCCTATAAACAACACGCCTGGCTCATTGTGCCCAGGCAAATCGTTGGCAAACGGACATATCGCTTGGCGTGCTTTTTTGGGCACATCACCTTTAAAGGTTTCCTTACGCTCCGCTCTGTCAGACTCGGTATCATCCAAGAGGCTTTCCAATTCTTGGTCAGAAAATCGTTTCATGGCTTATTCCTACTCCAGCACCTTAAGTATGTGGTGCAACTCGGATGGCTTCACCGGCAGATATAGCTCTTTGAATTGCCGCTCTCGGAAAGCAACTATTGACTTGTTAGCATCGGCCATAATCTCGTGCAGCCGGGTTTCAATCCGCCGTTTGTTTAAAATATCGATTAGCATGTCTTGCTGATCTGGTGGGGGGGGGCATAGCCGTATTAATGACTTGATCTAAGGTTTGTAGTGGTCTAATAATAACGGACAGAGAGATAGGTTGATAAACTAAAAACAC
>CAWUNX010000107.1:0-10070 GCA_963923905.1 uncultured Methylocucumis sp. | reverse complement strand
CGATTGCGGGTCTTGAAACGCGATTTGCATGGTTTTACGCAACGGTCTTAACGCGCGCGCCGATAAGCCCGTGAGCGGTTGATTTTTCAGCTTAATGCTACCCGATGTTGGTTTTTCTAATTGCAATAAAGCTCGGCCTAACGTAGTTTTACCACAGCCCGATTCGCCGACTAACGCCAAAATTTGCCCTGGATAAATAGCCAGCGACACATCGTCAACGGCGCGCACATAATCGACCGTGCGTTTAAACAAGCCTTTTTGAATAGGAAACCAAACGTTTAAATGCTCAATTTCAATCAGCGGCTGGGTTAAAGTTTGAGCGTCTTTATACCCCGTTATGGCAACCTGTGTTGGCTTGGCTAAATTCTCCGGCAAAGCGTTGAGCAACGCTTGAGTATAAGCATGTTTAGGCGCGCGTAATACTTCAGAACACGCGCCAACTTCGACGAGCTTGCCGTAGCGCATCACGCCTATGCTATGCGCCATTGCTGATACCACGCCAAAGTCATGGGTAATAAACAACATGCTCATGCCCAATTCGTGTTGCAGCGTCTGTAACAGCTTTAAGATTTCAGCTTGCACCGTCACATCTAACGCCGTCGTCGGCTCATCGGCGATTAATAGCTCCGGTTCACACGCTAATGCCATAGCAATCATCACGCGTTGCCGCTGACCACCCGATAATTGATGAGGATAAGTGCGTAAGCGTTGCTCGGGGTTAGGAATTTGTACTTGTGCCAGCGCAGTGAGTGCTTTTTGTTCGGCTTGCGCAAGCGTTAATTCAGGTTCATGTAATAACAGCGCTTCGGTAATTTGCTCGCCTATCGTCATGACCGGATTTAACGATGACATAGGCTCTTGAAAAATCATCGCGATACGGCTGCCGCGCACCGCTTGCATCTGAGTTTCGGTTAATGCTAAAAGATTTTGTCCTTGAAAAATAATTTCGCCATTAGGATGATGCGCTATCGCCTCAGACAATAAGCGCATCACCGATAATGCCGTAACCGATTTACCGCTACCCGACTCTCCGACTAAGCAAAACGTCTCACCTTTGCGTAACGTAAAGCTTATCTCGTCAACCGCTTTAATCACACGACCTGCGCTGTGTAAATGCGTACTTAGCCCGCGTATGTCTAACAAGACTTCACTCATGGTTTAAGCCTCGCTGTCATTGGCTAATTTCGGGTCAATCGCATCGCGGAAGGCTTCGCCGATTAGGTTATAAGCAAATACGGTAAAAAAAATCGCCCCACCCGGAAACACCGCCATCCACCAATTAAACCTTGACGACTTCACCGCTTGGTCGAGCATTTGTCCCCAAGACGGCGCATCGACTACCCCTAAGCCTAAAAAGCTTAGCGTTGCTTCAGCTAAAATAGCGCCCGCCACGCCAAAGCTTACTGCTACTAATAACGGCGCAATACCATTCGGCAACATGTGCCTAAACAGTATCGACGGTAACGGCAGCCCGGCGGCAATAGCCGCTTGTACATAGTCTTGTTTACGCAATTTTAAAAACTCGCTACGCACAAACCGCGCATAACCTGTCCAGCCGGTGACGCCTATAATGACCATCATCATATAAAGACTACGGCCAAAAAACGCGACAAACGTCAGTAATAAAAATAACGTCGGAATATCCTCAAATATTTCCAATAGACGCATACCCAGCATGTCAATGACACCAGAAAAATAGCCCATTAAACCGCCAATAATCACGCCTATCACCAGCGCAATGCCTGATGCGATTAAGCCTATGCTCAGTGAAATTCGGCACGCGTGAATCATACGGCTTAACACATCCGCACCGTTTTCTTCCGTCCCCATAACATGCCAATGACCTTGACTGGCAAACGGTGCGTCTAGCCCTTTGCTGTTTAAATCGCGTAAATAATCGGTAGGCGCATACGGAATCGGTGGCATGAGGCGCCACTCAGCCGTGCTAAACGGCGGACTTCTAAAATCATCATAAATCACTAACGCGGGTGGTTTTACCAAAACATTAGCCACGATAACAATCATGACGCAACCGGCTAGCCATAGCCAAAACCGCTGTGCCATAGGTCGTTTAATCATGACCAATACACCCGCTAACAATGCCGCGCCTAATAACACCACATCTTCTACCGATAAATAGCTTAATACTGGGGCAGATAACTCACCCTGGCTCAGCATCAGCAAAGGCATGGAATTGGCTAAAAACGGCGCGAACACTGCCGCAAAGATTAGCAACGCTAACCAAGCTAAACTCAGCGTGACGCCGACACCAGCTAAGGTTCTACGCCAAACTAAGGCAGAATAAGAAAAACGCTTAGTCATACGTCACTCGTGGGTCTGCTAGGGTGTAACAAAAATCGGCAATTAAATAACCCACCAAGGTTAAAAACCCGCTCACCCAAGTGATAGATAATACGAGTTCACGATCCCGGCCTTTAACGGCTTCTACCGCCAATTGCCCCATGCCGTTAATACTAAAAATATTCTCAACAATCAGCGAACCGGCTAATAATCCAGGCAATAAACCTGCCGACACGGTAATTAACGGCAACAAACTATTGCGAAACACATGCCGCCATAACACATCGTTTTCTGCAACGCCTTTGGCTCTGGCGGTACGCGCATAATCGGCTGATAAATTTTCTAACACGGCCGTGCGGGTTAATTTCGCCAACGCAGCAAAACTACCATACGACAAACACAGCACTGGCAACACTAAATGCCAAAGCCTATCTAACAAAAAGCCGCGTACAAAGCCCTGTTCATTCCAGTGCGGCAAAAACGGCATATCTAATGCTTCCCGACTACTAATCCCCGCCGTCGGAAACCAATTAAAATATTGTACGTTAGCGAAAAAACCCAGTAATAACACGCCTGCTAACATGGTCGGAATAGACCATAGCGCTAACATGGCAATACCTGACGCGACATCAAACGAGCCGCCGCGATGTTTGGCCGAATAGACGCCGACTAAAATGGCAATCAGATACGTTACTGGAATGGTTAACACATTCAGCAACAGCGTGATGGGGATGCGCTCAGCCAAAATATCCGCTACCGGTCTGCCATATTGAAAGCTGGTACCTAAATCCATGCCTTTAGTAAAAGAAAACTCGCGCTCACCTCGTTCATTATTAATAAAACCTACCGGCGACACATTATTCAACCAACGTAAATACTGCATAGGCGCAGGTTGGTCTAAACCATAACGCTTATTGTAATAATCCAATAAGGCTTGTTTTTCCTGGGGTTTCATATCCATACCCCCGATTAACGACTGTGCGCTAATACCGCCAGGTGACATCGCCATAACGGTAAACACCACAACGGTAATGCCCAATAGCGTCGGCAACATTAACAACACGCGGCGTAACAAATACGTCAACATAACAGGCTCCGCTATTGGCTATATTTTTGCGCGGCTAACGGCACATAATTCTCTAGCGGCAATGAGCCAAAATTAAGCCCGAGCTTTGTCATGGTCAGATTTTTAATCCTGTTATCAATGAATAACAAACTTTTGCGCCGCATTAAAAACGTATAAGGCTGGTCTTGATACAACACGCGTTCAGCTTGGCGCCATAACGGCATACGCTTGTCTTCATCGACCGTTGCCCGCGCTTGTTCAATTAATTTATCGAGTTCAGGGCTTTTATAATTAATGAAATTATCGCCTTTGCTAATCGCTTGCGAACTATGAAACATTTGATATAAATCGGTTTCTATACCACTAGTCCAGCCTAAAGTAATCGCATCAAAGTCTTTTTTATCGATGTTTTCAAGCATGACCGGCCATTCTTGTGGGGTAGGAATCATCTTAATCCCGGCTTTAGCGTATAAATCTTTTAGCAATAACACTAAGCGCTTAGTATCTTCATTAGCCTCAAAATAGGTCAGCTTAAACTCAAACGGTTGGCCGGTGTTATCTTCTAACACGCCATCGTTATTGTTATCTTGGTAACCGGCTTGTTTTAATAGCGCTTTTGCTTTAGCCAAATCGTAGGAATAAGGCGTTAGCTGAGTATCATGTTGTTTGCTAATCGGGCTAAATGGGCTAACCGCCGGTTCGGCATAGTTTAAATATATATCTTTAATGATGCGGCTAGTGTCCGTTAAATACGTCATCGCTTGCCTCACCTTAGCATCGGCAAACCGGGTAGGCTTACCTGCACGTTGTTGATTCCAGGCAATGTAGCTATAGCCGACTACTGGTGGCATATATTCAAAATGCTGGCTTTTATCTAAGAGTTGTTGATCGGTTTTCAAGGCTTCATATTCAACCGCTCGCGCTGAATACGAATCGATACCGCCATTGCGAAACGTGGTGAGTCTCGCGCTATCGTTCTGAATGATTTTCCATAAAATGCGGTTATACGGTGGTTGCACATCGCCCCAATAACGCTCGTTACGCACCAGCTCGATATTACCTTTATCCGGCGTCCAATTTTTCGCATCGGTTAAGCGATAAGGCCCTGAGCCTAATAATAAGCCTTTAGATTCATTAAACTGCTGCGGCTTGGTTAAATACTCGCTATAAAAGTGCTTAGCCAATATGTTCATGCCACCGGCTAATGATAGTGCTTCAAAATATGGCTCTTTAAACGTGAAAACAACTTCGTATTGTCCATTCGCCTTAACGCTTTTAATCTTCTCTAAATACGCCCGCTCGCGTGGTGCTTGAATCGCCTCGGTCATAATAAAATCGTAAGTAAAGACCACATCGTCAGCCGTTAACGGTACACCATCAGAAAAATGCACGTCTTCACGTAATTGAAAGCGAATGGTTAAGCCATCAGCGCTGACTTGCCACGACTTGGCAATCAATCCTTCCCACGCCAAGGTTTCAGGGTCACGATTAATCAAACTTTCTAATACAAAGCCTTGCACATTCGCGGCATACGCATCGGATGAAACCAACGGCGTAATCGTTTTTATGTTATTGCCAAACGCATCAACGCTCCAATCGCCTTGAGCATAATCAGGCAATTGGCTGGCTTGATAAGCGCGTTTAAATGCAGGCGCAACGCTGCGCTGTGACACTTTAGTCGTATCCGTGCGTAGCTGAGCATTTGCCAATACAGTATTTAACTCACGCATCGCTTTCGCTTGTTCGGACAGCGTTGTCTGCATGTCTGATAGCTTTAGCCATTGCCTATCGATTTGATACATCGTCAAAATCAATAACAAAACTAATATAAACAATAAGCTATAAATAATCCGATCATGTACGGTGAGTTGTTTCTGCATCGCGAAGTCAAATCTATTAAGTTAAAAACAAAGAACTCATTGGCTCTTGGTAAAATACCGGCTTGCCGATTAAGCATACCATAAATGCTTCACCAGCAAAGTAAGCAGTGCGCTGTTGAAAACACTAGACACGGCTGCTGGCGTAAGATACTTTAAACTAATAAACAATAACAACACGGGGAAAAACAATGGGCTTCATGCAGGGTAAAAGAATATTAATTGTTGGCTTAGCCAGCAACCGATCTATCGCTTGGGGAATTGCCCAAGCCATGTACAGAGAAGGCGCTGAACTGGCCTTCACCTTTCAAAACGAAAAATTACAAAGCCGCGTCGTCGAAATGGCCACCGAATGCGGCTCTAATATTACCGTAGAATGCGATGTCAGCAGCGACGAACATATTGATAATGTGTTTAAAGTATTAAGCGAACAGTGGGATGGCTTAGATGGTATCGTTCATTCAGTCGCATTCGCCCCGCGCGAAGCTTTAGATGGTGATTTTATTAGCGCGACAACACGCGATAACTTCCGTATTGCTCATGATGTAAGTTCTTACAGCTTTACGGCCTTAGCCAAAGCAGGTCGTCCAATGATGGCGGGGCGTAATGGCTCGTTATTAACCTTAACCTATTTAGGCGCAGAGCGCGTTATCCCAAACTACAATGTTATGGGTGTTGCTAAAGCCAGTTTAGAAGCCAATGTGCGTTATATGGCGTATGCGTTAGGAGAAGAAGGTACGCGCGTTAATGCGATTTCAGCCGGCCCTATTAGAACCTTAGCTGCCTCTGGCATTAACAATTTTAAAACCATGTTAAGCAAAGCCGCCGATAGCGCGCCGTTAAAACGCAATGTCACGATAGAAGAAGTCGGCAATGTCGCCGCATTCTTATGCTCTGATTTAGCCTCAGGTGTGACTGGCGAAATTACTTATGTGGACTGCGGTTATAACATCGCTGGTTTAGCGGGTATGTAACAAATATCTAACGGCGCAATTTCTCGTTCCCACGCTCCTGCGTGGGAATGCATACGAAGCAAATTCTGGAGCAATTAGCCTTTTTACAAAAAAGCACATAAAGATGACCGTGCCTATCAGTGCTGGCAAGGGTTGTACACAATGTTGGTCAGGTATGCGTTCCCACGCGGGAGCGTGGGAACGAGGAAACAAATCTGCTAATCTATGGCGCAATAGCGGCAACGTGTTCGCCGTATCGATGCAATAACGCAGACCTTGCTAAACCAACTTTGCCAACTTCAGCAACACCGCAATAATTAACGTCGTTTGTAAGAACCCAGCACCGATAACCCAGCGGGTTAAATCGGCTTTAGTCTCGGCAATTTTTTGATGAGTTTCAGCGATTTTTTGGTGAGTCTCTGCGACCAAACGCGCAGTATCGGCTTTAATGAGTTCTAGCTTATGCTCAAGATTCGTTTCCAGTTCTTTTAAATCGCGTTTAGTGGCTAAGTCGTCCAGATGCAAATCGTGTTTTGCCTGCTCAAGCACTTGACTCGTAGATTCTTGTTGTAATTCGATTAAGACATGGGCTTGCTCATCGCTAAATCCCACAGATTTAAGTCGATTAGCCAAGTGCAAGGTATCGAAATGAATAACGCTCATAGCCGTCCTCGATGGTTTAAAGTACTAATGATTCTACTCGATACGAACAAAGAAACCAACGCCTTGGGTCATTGGCATGAAATGTTATGCACTGGCGCTGATTTTTTTCGACACTAACCTTTTTATTTATCTGCTTGACGATATTGAGCCGCGCAAACAACAAATAGTTCGTAATAGCGATAGCGTATTGCGCCGTATTTTCTCGTTCCCACGCTCCTGCGTCACTGCCATTATGTTAGGGATTTAATGCAATTATAACAATATGTTACAACAAGTAGGTTGGGTTAGCGTCAGCGTAACCCAACATTTTTTGCTGATTGTGTCGGGTTACGCTATCGCTAACCCGACCTAGTGTGCCCAGCATGGGTTAAAACTTGTTATCTGAAAGGAGATAACCGGAGCGAGTAACGACAACCGTAGCGAAAGACTGGGTGCAACACTGTCATTTTGAAAGCTTGGAAAAAGTCAGCGGCCGTTATGTCAGCGATTATTTGGGAAAGATGTCTATTAAAAATCAATGAAAAAGGTGTGCACAGCGCACTACCTAAAAAGACCGTTTGAAGCATATGGTAATGGTTTATATCATTCCAAAGATGTTATTTAGCACTGCTCACTATTCTATTTCTTCACTTTTCACAGTTTAGTTTCGCCAACTATCACAAATCCCCCTTAGCTTACAAGCAGTTGATACGCCTAGAAATTTTAATAATAAATTTATTTGATTGGGTTAGTATTTGCTGTAATCTATCGACTGCTTAGCCTAATCCTGTATCAAATGGAAACTGCCGTAAAAAAAATATTAGCAAAAATAGATGCTAATAACTTGCCTGCTGTACCTCGAGTGCTGCTCGATTTGATACAAGCGATTCGAGAACCTAGCGTAAATATTGATGAGCTAACTAAAATAATTAGTCAAGACACTGGATTAAGCGCAAAAATTATCGCGACTGCGAACTCACCATTCTATAGAAGAACAACAGAAGTCAATGATTTAAATAGAATTTTAATATTACTCGGTTTATCAACCCTTAAAACCATCGCCATTACCAAAGCAGTCCAGCAATTTTTTAGCCAACTTAGCCACGCGCAACAAAATTTTTTAGAATTAATATGGTATCGTTCACTAAACTGTGCACTACTAGCAAAGAAAATTGCCAGCTTGATTGCTTATGACGCAGCTGATGAGGCGTATCTAACCGGTTTACTACATCGAATCGGCCAATTAGTTTTGTTAGATTGCTTTCCCAAGGAATACGCCGAATTACTCGATACGCATAATGAACTTACTATAGAAAATGGTGAAAAAAAATTATTCGGTGCAAATCATTACGAAATTGGCGCGTTTTTAATTGAAAACTGGCAATTGCAATCATTAATTGCCGATGCCGTGTTATACCAACGCCAAAGCTCGGACGCGATTAGAGACACGGCTAAAATCGTACAAATCGTTAATCTCGCTGCACAATTAAGCTGTTCAGCCAATGAGATTAATCAAGCGGCGTTTGAGCAAGCCCAGCAGCTCTTTGGTATCAGTCGTTTTTTATTAGAAGAAATTATTAGTGACAATAGAAAACTAGTTCAACAAACTGCCGAAAGCTATGGCATCAATATTAGCGTTTCGGAAAAAGGCCTGACCAATCACACTAGCGCGACACAGCGCAATGCGTTACAAAAGTTCTTAAGTGAACAAGTCAAAGAAATTGCCTTAACCGCTATTAGCCATCAGCAATTACAAAGCGCGACGAACTTAAGCCATTTAGTTAGCCATATACAACGCGATATTAACTTATTATTTGGCTTACAAACCTCAGCGGTTTTTATCTACCAAGAGGCCAACCATTGTCTACAAGGGCTCGCGCACGAGCAAGAGTCCAACTCCATTTGGTCATCTATAGCTATTTCGCTCAACCCAGGCATAAGCTTGCTTGCTAAAGCATTAGCCCAAGATGAACTGATGTTTTCTAGCGTAAATACTAATAATGAACTAGAACCCATTGTAGACCGGCAATTACGCCGCTTATTAGGCTGTGAACAACTGTTAGCCATTCCGCTTAACATTGCCGAGATACCCATCGGCGTGATTGTCGCAGGTCTCAACGAGCATCAAAACATGCAAGTAAAAAACCAATCGGCCTTTATTAAGCTTTTTGCCAGTGAAGTCGGTCAGGCTTTGCAACAAACACAGCAGGTTGAATACACCGCGCAACAGCAGATAGAACAGCTGCAATCCAGTTATCGGCTCCATGCGCAAAAAATGGTGCATGAAATCAATAATCCACTCAGTATTATCAACAATTACCTGTATTTACTAGGGCTAAAGCTAGGTAATCACGCTGACAACGAAATCAAGCTCATTCAAGAAGAAATCAATCGGGTCGGCCAGTTACTATTAAGCTTGCCGGACTTACCTGGACAAGCGCTTAGCGAAAATAGCTACGCAGTTGATATTAATAAACTAATACAAGATATAGCGCATTTATTTAGCATGGGTGTTCTACAAACCCAAGCCGTTGAACTGACACTGCAACTTGACAAAACAGAACCTAAATTCACCGGCAGTCGTAATAAGCTTAAGCAAGTCCTCATTAATCTAATAAAAAATGCTGCTGAAGCCATGCCTAACGGTGGCGTAATTAGTCTTTCAACGAAAAGCACCGTCTTTTTAGGGAAAAAAAGCTATAGCCAAATCATCATTGCCGATAACGGACCAGGATTGCCCGATACGATTAAAGAGCAACTTTATAAACCGGTTAAATCCAGTAAAGGCGAACAACATAAAGGCCTAGGCCTGGTGATTAGCAAATCGCTAATTGACGAGATGAATGGCAATATGATTTTAAATTCATCTAAGGATATGGGTACCACGATACAAATTTTATTGCCATAAAGAACCTAGGCTATTTCCTGCGATGACATACCCGACTTGCTGGTCTTTTTACCCAGTTTCTGCGTTGTAAAAAGGGTTTCATAGCCCGCTATGCGCCCCTTTTTACGTCTTGAACCTGGGCAAAAATCCTGAGCCATTCGGGTATACTCATTCTTGGAAATAGCCTTAACCGTTACCAATAAACCACTACCAAAGTCCAATTATGTGTATAAAACCCTTGCTGCCAAACACATACACTTCGCTATTAATTGTCGATGACGAAAAAAAAATCAGAGACAGTTTATGTTTGATACTAGAGCATTCTGAGCATAGGGTTTTCACCG
>CAWUNX010000106.1:0-10087 GCA_963923905.1 uncultured Methylocucumis sp. | reverse complement strand
TTACGCTTTCAGTTGTTTGCTGAAAAACCGAATTCTTAAACGCGTGGAGTATAGTCGGTAGTATAGTTTCAGAATAAGCCGTTTGTGCAACGAGTAGACTTAGTAACAGTAATAAAAAACCATCACTTACCCACAAAAAAGAATTACGTTTTAACATAAGCACTCCATTCTCTTATTATTATCGTATGAATACGAGATGCTTCCTTAGATAAAGCCCAACCCTAAGAAACTCATCCCTCGCTAACTTATGAAACTTGTTGTAATGTAATCTTTTACTCGGCTGCACGGCATTTTTAGTTATCGAGCAGCCGGTTGTGCTTTAAGCTTTTTCTTCTTGTCCCAAACATTCCTCATCTTTAGCTGCAAAAAACCTCTTAAATACGGGCATAAAGCTTCCGGTAATTGGAATCGAATATAAGCAATAAATAGCCGCCGCTTCACCCGTGCTAACCCCGAAAGCCCATTGCGGCACATACAAGGTTAAAATAGCCATAATAAGATGATAACTAGCCATACGCCTATTGTTTTGCCATAAAAAGCCACTAATGGCTAAGGCGAAAAATGAACCCCAGGTGATAAACGAGCCATACGCGCTGGTGATAGAATATGCGATATGGTATTTACCCTTATATAAACAGGCAATCATATCGCCAATAAAATTAGGCACACTCGTTACTAACTTAGCATCGATAAACTGCCAATCTTTGGGCATGAAATTAAACAGCAAAAACATAGAGCTTAAGCTTACACCTATGATTGTCGCTTTTCTTAGCGCGGTTTTATCGGTCGAATACGTGGCTAACGCAGGCATAATCGCTAATGCCTGTAAACTGATATGATACGTCGATAACTGACTGAGCAATAAATTAGTACCGTAACCGCATTGATCGGCCACGGGGTAAGCAAAATACTGTATTAATTCCATCAGTGAGAAATGAAAAATCGCGTAAGCTCTAGCCAATCTTACATAAAAGGATTCATTTGAATCTAAAAATGTATAGCCCGATGCGATGAAACCAACGACTCCGAATCCTAACGACATATTTGCACTAAAACACATAAAACCCCTTTGTTTTGATTTATTTTTTGTTAAACCGCGTAAGGTGCAAATTGCCATAATCTATATAAAATTACAAGCATTCTAGCCCGCGATAAAACCTTCAACGATAATCGCTGGTTTTCCCCTCTTAAGTTATTACTACTTCACTCGAGATATGTCCGAACAGTTTTTAATGAACCACGATGACCTTATGGAATCTTTTAAGATTCCGCCCAATTCAATACAAGCTGAGCAATCCGTTTTGGGTGGCTTGATGATTGACAATTTAACCTGGGATTCGGTCGCTGATTTAATCGTAGACTCCGACTTTTACCACCGCAACCATCGACTTATTTTCCGTACCATCGCGAGCCTAGCCGAAAAGCAAACCCCGTTTGATATTATTACGATTTCTGAAGCCTTAGCGTCTATCAATAAGTTAGAAGAGATTGGCGGCCTGGCTTACTTAGGCTTGCTCGCAAAAGAAACCCCGTCAGCCGCCAATATTAGCTCATACGCACAAATCGTGCGCGAACGCTCGGTCTTACGCCAACTCATTCATGTAGGCACAGAAATATCCAATTCTGCGTTTCATCCAGAAGGTCGTGATACTTCGCAGTTATTGGAACATGCCGAGCGTTCCGTTTTTAATATCGCTGAACAACGCCAGCGGGGGCAAGGCGGTTTTCAACCGATAAAAACCTTGTTAG
The DNA here is from genome assembly GCA_963923905.1 of uncultured Methylocucumis sp. GTDB lineage: Bacteria > Pseudomonadota > Gammaproteobacteria > Methylococcales > Methylomonadaceae > Methylovulum. The sequence goes on along the minus strand of CAWUNX010000106.1, from coordinate 8,338 downwards.
CACGCGCTGTCGATAAGATTGAAATGCTTTATGAGCAAGAGGGTTCTATTACCGGGGCTGCGACTGGCTTTACAGATTTCGATACGTTAACCTCAGGTTTACAACCCGCTGATTTGATTATTGTCGCAGGCCGTCCGTCTATGGGTAAAACCACGATAGCGATGAATATGGCGGAAAATGTCGCGATTAAAAGCAATATGCCTGTTGCTGTCTTTAGTATGGAAATGCCTGGTGATTCCTTAGCAATGCGTATGATGTCTTCGCTAGGTCGCATAGACCAAAACAAAATCCGTACCGGTAAGCTTGATGATGATGAATGGCCGAGATTAACATCGGCGATTAACTTATTGGCGGAAACAAAGCTGTTCATTGATGACACGCCAGCACTTACGACCACTGAGGTGCGTTCCAGAGCAAGGCGTTTAACCCGTGAACACGGTCAATTAGGTTTAATCGTGCTGGATTATTTGCAGCTTATGCAGTCACCGGCTAGCGGTGATAACCGAGTACAACAAATCTCTGATATTTCTCGTGGTTTAAAAGCATTAGCTAAAGAATTAAACGTACCGGTCATTGCTTTATCACAGCTAAACCGTAACTTAGAACAACGACCGAATAAGCGCCCTGTGATGTCTGATTTGCGCGAATCTGGAGCTATTGAACAAGACGCAGATTTAATCGTGTTTGTTTATCGTGATGAAGTCTATAACGAAGACAGCCCCGACAAAGGCATTGCAGAAGTCATTATTGGTAAACAACGTAATGGCCCGTTAGGCACAGTACGATTAACCTTCTTAGGCCAATATACCCGTTTTGAGAATTTTGCCGGTCAAGCTTATGTCAGTGGTGGCGACGAATGAACCCAGCCGCCTTCGCCGTTTTAAATTTAGATGCGCTACAACATAATTTAGCCGTTGTGCGTCAGCATGCACCTAACGCTAAAATCATGGCGGTTATTAAAGGCAATGGCTACGGTCATGGCTTATTGCGGGTTGCTGAAGCCTTGACCAATGTCGATGCCTTTGCCGTCGCTCGCGTTGATGAAGGCTTACGGTTACGCAAGGCCGGTATTAATAACAAAATCGTTGTACTAGAAGGCTTTACGTCTGAACAGGAGCTTAATGCCTTGCTAGCCTATAGGCTTGATGTATTAATTCACTCATTTACCCAACTCGATATTTTGTCGAAACGTCATGAACGCAAGCAAATAGGGGCTTGGCTAAAAATTGACACTGGCATGAACCGCTTAGGCTTTAAACCCACTGACTTTCCAGCGGCTTATCAACAACTCAAGCAAAGTGCTATTATCAAAAAACCTATTCGCTTTATGACGCATTTAGCGAATGCGGATGATATGAATGATAAGATGACAACCCAACAAATTACGTTATTTAAAGATACACTTACTAATATTCCAGGAGAACGCAGCATTGCTAATTCTGCTGGTATCTTAGGTTGGTCAGAGGCGTTAACAGACTGGGTTAGACCAGGCGTTATGTTATACGGCATTTCTCCCTTCCCAGGCCACACAGGTTCTGAACACGGCTTAAAACCTATTATGGAATTTCATTCTCGGCTCATTGCGGTAAAATCAGTTCACTCGGGTGAAACCGTTGGCTATGCAGGAAGCTGGCACTGCCAACAAGCAACAACGCTCGGGGTTGTTGCTGTTGGATACGGTGATGGCTATCCTCGTCACGCAGCTATGGGCACGCCTGTTTTAGTCAATGGACAGCGCGTACCGTTAATCGGTCGAGTGTCTATGGATATGATTACGGTTGATTTAGCTGAGCAACCTAATGCTAAACCGGGCGACCCAGTAACGTTATGGGGCAATGATTTGCCCGTAGAAGAAATCGCTGAGCATTGCAATACCATCCCATACACGCTAGTCTGCGGGATAACTCAACGCGTTAAACAAATCGATTCAGCTTGGTTAGTATGAGGTTTAATTGACAGAATTTGGCTTATTGCCGGAGAATAGCATTTTATTCTGAATCATTAAGGGGGATTTATGCGCACCTTCGCTTTGGCACTAACGTGTTGTTTAATAAGCACAACGTCTATTGCTGCCAATCGATATAACTTCGAACCTGGTGATCCGGTATTAACCAATTGCAATCAAATTTATAGCAAAGGCGTTGTAAAAAGCAAAGTTGTTGATGGTTATGTCATTCATTTTGACAAACACAGCCGGCCTATTCGTTGCCCACCCTTTCGTTGGGCATTTGAGTTTGTTTTACCTTATGGCTCAGTGAATGAATACAGTTTTACCGCTAAAGCAGAAGGATTCTTCGGCAAATCAAAAGAAATTGTTTTTAAAGTCGGAGAGCCTGTTACTTTTATGTTGAAAACTGACCCGCGTATTGAGAAATTGCTCAAAGCAGTTGATGTGCAAGCTGAAATTACTGATATTAGCGGTATTGGTGCAATTGCCGTAAAACCTTTAAGCACTGAGCCTTCAGCAGTCGCTGCATTTTGGCAATGGATTGGCACTAATTATGTTGACGTAAACCATGATGCGCTCGCTAAAGAACGTGAGACGCGAATTAATAAACCGTAACAGGGGACCGCGCTGCTTAAGCAAGTAGCGCGGTTATCGTTTTAGAATCTTAGCGTTGCAGTGACCCGAACCATACGTGGTTCTATCGGGTGGCGAATTAAGCCATCAGTACTGCCATCCTCATTCGGGCCGGCAGCCTCACCTTGTAGGCGGTAGCCGTAAAAATACGCAATATCGTTATCCGTAGAATCAAGTAAGTTAAAGACATCGACTTCGACTTTATAAGCCTCTTTCTGGTAACCCAAGCCTAAATTAACAATATTGGTCTCATCATTCCAAGCAGCGCCATTTTCAACTAATGGCACATCACCAAAATGTCTTAACCGCAAGGTCCCAAATAAGCCCATAGGTGATTCAATTGTTGCCCCAAAGCTAATAACCCTGCCTACAGAATTCGGTATATGATTTTCACCTGATGGAACGCCAATAAACTTTGCTGATGTAAATGCAAAGTCAGCATCAAATGTTAAGTAATCCGTTGGCTTGTAATAATTGGTCCATTCAACGCCATAACGCTCTGATTTACCTGAAGGCTCTGTGGTACCTCCATCTCCGACAAATACAAGTTCCGATGAGCTTTCTAACCACCATAAGGCAACCGTACTCGTCAGTCCTGGTAAGTGCTGTGTTCTAACACCAAATTCAGCACCTCTTGACCACGATAAAGGTGTTACCGAACTTACCTGGCTTACACCGTCAGTAGGATCGATTTTAATGGTAGTGCCTCTTGCATCATTTGAGTGATAACCATAGCCACCATTAAGAAAAATATCGGTGTCATACCAAGGTCCAAAAATCATGCTTAGTTTTGGACTAATAATCGCGGCATCCTTACTGCCTGAGTTTATTTTTAATGTTTTACTATCGACTTCAAACTCAAAAAAATCGGTTCTTAAACCAGCAACGGTGCGAAACTTCTCTAGCCAGTGTGCTTCATTTTTAATAAACAAACCCACACTAGTTTCGCTAATATCATCTTCACGAACCGTATTCCAAATATTTCTTTGCTGGGTTTGGTTTAACGCTAGCCCCATGATTTCATCATGTCTAACTTGCAACCCCAAGGTATTATCCATTTCTATACCAAACCATTTATCGAAGCGAGTATGCTCGGCATTACCACCGACTTGCACACGCTCTTCTTTTTGCTCAATTTGATCACCGGTAACAGGATTGATGTAGCCAGTAAAATTCGAGAATAAATCCAGATCCGAATAGAGTGCATAAACGTTAAACTCGTTTTTGGCTTTATTACTACGATTCCAATAATTACCTGAAACACTGTAACGATTTGTGATACCACCATCACTACCATCTCCGGTACCATAAAGCCCAATTAAGCCAGAGTCAATAGCCCGCTCAGGAATTTGGTTAGTCGCCGTCCATGTCGAATGATAGGCTTTACCATTAAGTGAGTAGCCCCAAGTATCTTTATCAACGGTATAGCGCAACATGCCATTGTATTTTTTTAAATCTTCAGCCTGCTCCCAAACACCATCATAGAAATTGACCTCTGAACCTAATAGCAAATCACCATCGCCTAGCTTATGCGAAACACCTAACACAGAGCGATAAAAATCAAATTCTCCACCAGTGAACTTAACAAAATTTTTATCCAACTTATGCATCGTATGCATCTTAGAAAAGCCAGCTGAAGAAAAATCTCCTACTTCAGCATAATAAGGGCCTTTACCGTACTCGACCTTATCGACCAATTCTGGAATAACACCGTTTAAATCTAAATAACCTTGGCCATGGGCATGGCTAGGCATATTCATAGGAATGCCATCGACGCTGACAGTAAAATCAGTACCGTGATCTAAGTTAAAACCGCGTAAAAAAAATTGATTGGCTTTGCCTGAGCCACTATGCTGAGTTGCTATTGCTCCTGGTACGATTTCAACTAACTCACCAACTCTCGCCAATGGGCGATACTTAAATTCCGGTTGCCCAACAACGCCTTGGGAAGCGGACGAGGCTATGCCGATTAAATCAGTTGCTCTTCCTTCTATTTCTACGGTCTCTAATTGAACTGGTTCTTCTTGTGTTTCTTCATCTGGAAGAGGATGAGCGGCAGATAAGCTACTATACGCAACCCAAATAACAGAAATTATTGTTATTGTTGTTTGTTGTGTTATTTTTTGCATAAAAGTTACAGATAGATAATTAGTAAGAAGTATAATAGTTTCTTCTTAACTTTTTTGCAAATTTTCACATCATGCAAGTAAGGTACGCTCAATTAACCAGAACATCCCTGCGCAACTTACTAATATTGATACCGATTGAATCACTTTATTGCTATACATTTGTTTTTGCTTTATAAACGTTACAACAGATAAAATAACCATTGCAACCAGCAACTGCCCCAATTCGACACCTATATTAAACGATAACAACGGTATAATAATTCCGCCATATTCGGTCGAAATATCCATTTCTTTTAATACACTAGCAAAACCAAAGCCATGAATAAAACCAAAACTAAACGTCACTAAACTGCGCGCTCTTATTTTGTCAAACAAGTTCTCAACGCCTACATAGACAATTGATGCAGCAATGATCGGTTCTACAATTGAACTTGGTAACTCAACTATATTTAATCCAGCTAGCACCAGGGTAATTGAGTGAGATAACGTAAATAAACTAATTATTTTTATTGCCGTTAGTAAACGGGTTGTTACAATCAACAATGCCAATAAAAACAGCAAATGATCATACCCCGTCAAGATATGCTCAATCCCTAGTTCTATAAAATCAATAACCGCATCTGTTATTTTTTTGTTAGGTTTTACCTCACTGTTCACATTGAGTTGTATGCTATTATCCGACTTACTAAGCATTTTTTGCGTAACTACATCTCCACGGTCATTTTTTACCGTGACATATTGTTTATGGTTATCTGGAAATAACGTTAATAAATTAAGCGTAATCGTAACTTGACTACTACTAGGTAATTTATAATTAATATCAAAAGTTGCATTATTTTGCTGATCAAATTTAACTGAAGCCCTTTCGTGCCCAATATGCGCTGTCTCTAGTTGCCTAACCTGCAAATTATCTAAGACTAATTTAGTTAGTGCTGGCCTAGCGGCATCACGCTCCTCATCGCTAACATCGGCATCTAAATCAATGTCCATAGGAATTAAAAACTCAACATCTTGCAAAGCAAATACTTGACTTACATATAATTCATTATTTTTTATAGTTATTTCTATGGAACTCAAACCTGGCTCGTGAGCAAAAACGCTCAATGACGCTAACAATAAAATTAATTTAACAACTATTATTCTCATTTTGTTATCCCTAACAATCAAGATGCTTTCCTTTTTATATAAATCTTCCTAACCAACCATCCCAACAATATAAGAGCTACTAATATCGCTACAGCAATGCCAGCAATAAGATATTGTTTTGAATTGTCACCAACCGTTAGCTTTATTTTAAATCTATCGTCTTCTTCTACTCCCTCACCTATCAATAAATACAATATATAATTTCCTTTTTTATCTATTTCCGCTTGAGCTTCAACAATTCCTTTTGGATAAAGTTTCTGTTCAATTTCCTTTAAAACCCTTATTTCATTTATCGATTCTGAACCATTGTCATTTTTATATTCGACTTCAACAAGCCTAACTTTAATAGGTGTTTCTCTTATGTCTCGATCAATTAAATCGGCTGAAAAAAACATTTGTCCTTCTTCAGGAACTTCTTGGCAATAGGGTACAAATGTATTCTTATCTTTAGCAGAGTTCGCATTCTTAGGCTGCACATAAACACTAAAATGCATCGCATAAAAATCATTAGCCACAATACAATCAAGATCAGGCCTATTGCTATACTGCTTAACCTGAGTCGGGTTAAAGTATTCACAGCCAGTAATAACGCTTATAGAAAAACAAATAAGCAATGGAATTATATTTAGCGTTCTTTTTATCATAACCGATTTTCGTAACTGATTTGTTTCACTGGCCGATGGAAAATTGGAATTTGCCTGTAATAATGTGTGAATCTTTTGAAACCACCCGGTATCGCACCGTGTATTTGCCCGGTTCTAACTTACCCACAGTGGCATACAAATATGCTTTATCTGTTAAACCTTGCTCCACGTCGTGATTATCAACGCGCTTCCCTTTACTATCAATAACGGCTAATGCTTTATATTCACTTCCAACCCCCTCATTAAACCACACCTCAATTTTTTCTGGTGCAGCGCCAACTATTTCGTTTTCCGCAGGAATTGACTTAACAAGTATTGCATGAGAATTTGCATTAAACGACATTCCCATTAAACAAAGAATTACTAATAAGTTTTTTTGGTTGGCTTTCCTTCTTTTCATACCTAACTCTTTATAATTCAAATACTTTAAATTATCTGTAATTTATTCCGGATAAAAAAAAACCGTTTCCTTTATTAGGAAACGGTTTAGTAAGTTCAAATAAGTAACTATTTGATAATTATACTAAGATATTATTCTTAGATAAATGTTGGAATCAATGGTGCATCAATTTGAACCATTTGACGGTTACCAGCATCGTCAAAGAAGAATAACAAGCCAGCGAAACGGCTATCTGGATCGTAGATCAAGTCAGCTAAACGATATACTTCCCATGCAGCGTCAGATGCAGTAACTTGGATAGTTCTTGATTGACCTGGAGCTAATGGGCTGTTATCGCTAACAGTCAAACCTTCTTCTGCTAATAAGTCATCTGGGTAACCAGTTTCATCTGTTAAAACAGCAGAGTCTAAGAATCTGACGCTAGCAGTTTCAAATTCGCCTAGACGAATAGCTGAATCACCATTGTTAGTAACAGTCAAGGTCATTTGCATAGCACGACCTGGTACACGGTATGTCGCATCTTCAACTTTTACAGCAACTGTTGAAGTTGGCAATTGTAAAGGTTTAATGTTACGCAATACACCAGCTTGTAATGGAACAGTAACTGGATATTGTTCATTAGTTTGGCCCATAGTAATAGCTACGATTGCTAATGTGCCAGCTGCGAAACCCATACCAACTTTTTTGTCAGTGCTAGAAATCAATGAATCAGCTTTACCAGCTTCTACAGCTAAGTAACGTGGAACGAACATTGGTTTACGCATCCAATAGAACATCCAAGCCAAACCAATTGCATACCAGAAAGCATGCCAGAAGTAAGTATTGCTTAGGTTGTAAGTTTCTAAGTCGATTGTCTCGCCAGTCAATGTTGTGATTGGGTTAACGAAATCTTTCATAGAACCAGTAATAGTTACCCATTTGCCTGGACCAATGATTGGACCACCACCTTTCACGCTCATCATAGAGTGAACGTGCCAGTCACCTGGTCTACGAGCTTTCAACAATACTTTAAACTCGTAAGTTTCACCTAAACGCAACTCAACAGAGCGAGGAGCTAACTGACCACCAATCCATGAACCAGCACGAACAAATACTGCACCTGGCTCACCGATGTTTAAGAAAGCTACATCTGGCTTATCAACTGACTCTGGCCAGCCTGAGAACACTAACACTTTGCCTGTTAAGGTCATTGTGTCATTTACAGCAACTTCTTCTTTTGACCAGTTCATATCGAACCAGTGAAGAGTACGCATACGCAAGAAAGCCGCTTGTGATTTTTCACCGTGTGCAGATGCAGTTGGCGTATAGATCATAGACGCAGCGGCAGTTGCAAGCACTGCTACAAAAGATAATTTTGCAACTTTGCCTTTAAATAATTTCATATATCCTCCTCTATTTCTGTCTCTTATACACATCTCCGAGCCCACGAGACCAGAGA
>CAWUNX010000105.1:0-10171 GCA_963923905.1 uncultured Methylocucumis sp. | reverse complement strand
AACGTAAATTAGCCCTCCCATTTGACGTAAAACTTTGCGTCATTAGTAAAATAAATGACGCAAAACATTACATCACACAGTTGGCTAAATAATTTTTTAAATATTAAAATGTTTTTTCTTTCAGAATATTGGCAAAATTTAGCATATCCTAAAATTTATGCAAGATACATCACATAATTTAGCTCAAACTAAGCTGAAATTGCTGGGTCAAGTGCGGAAAAAATACATTTAAGCATTACAGTATCCGTAGCAGGCACATTTGCAACAGGTAAAGTTTTTACATGACAGTGACTTAGCGCAGGGCTTTGCTGATGTGGCTACGACGATTATTTATACTCATGTGTTGAATAAGGGTGGTAACAGTCCGTTATATTTTGTGAAATTTTAAGCATTTATAGCGCCTGTCTTATTGAGTATTTTAGTGCTATATAACACAGTGTATTGTAGACATGCGTCGCCTAATACCGTTTTGTTGCTGAATGTGTTGTTCGGCTTCGGACTCAGTTTTGGCGGTTAAACTTTATTGATTCATGGTATCAACAAGTCTTTGATAATAGAAATCTATCTCTTTGCAGTTAATGAGTTTAGGTGGTTGCAGATTTTCTAAACTAAATACTTAAAGATACTCTTTTAAGCCAACACGCTTAAGAGTGGTTCGGGGCCTTGCGGTAAACCAGCTTCTGCACCACTAAACTGCCGACTAAATCGCCTTCGACGTTAACCATCGTTCGCACAGTATCGAGTAAACGGTCGATGGGTAATAAAATGGCAATCGCTTCTGCCGGTAAGCCTACCGATTGCAACACCATCACCATCGTGACCATACCGGCGCTAGGAATGCCTGGCGCGCCCATAGCGGCAATCATCGCGGTGATAAACACGATGAGCTGTTGGCTAAAATCTAACTCGACGCCAGTTAAATTAGCGACGAAGAGTGCAGCAGTGGCTTCGTATAAGGCTGTACCGTCCATGTTAATGGTTGCGCCTAGCGGAATGACAAAACCAGCAATATCGGATTTCACATGTAAATGCTGTTGGGCGCAACGTAAGCTCACGGGTAAAGTTGCTGAACTTGAGCTGGTCGCGAATGCTGTAATCAGCGCTTCACGGGTATGGCGGAAAAAGTGTTTAGGTGTAACTCGCGTGACTAGCCATAATAATAATGGCAACACGATAAACCCATGAATCAGCGTGGTCGTGATGACTAAAGCGATAAACTGACCTAGGCTCATTAACAGTTCGTGTTCTTGATTAGCGGCTAGCTGTGCTAATAAGGCCAAAATTCCTATCGGCGCTAAGCGCATAATCCAACTGACTAATAACAACATGAGTTCTTGTAGTTCTTTTAACAAGAACAACAGATTTTTATAGCGCTCGCCGCCTATAACTAACGCAATGCCTAATAACAACGCAAATACGACAATCGCTAATACATTGCCTTGCGCCAACGCTGCGATAGGATTCATAAACAAACTATGGCTAAATTTAAGCAAAAACTCACTGGGTTTTAGTGCTTGCGCTTGATAGCCGCTAAGTGCATGGTCGAACATTGACAAATGCAAGCCTTTGCCGGGTTCCAGCCAATTCGCTGAGGTTAAACCCAGTACAATAGCCAAGGCCATAGACACAGCAAAAAAACCTAACGTAATTTGCCAAACGCAGTGAATTTGCTGGTGTTCACGTAAATTAGCAATACCGACCGCTATCGACGCAAACACCAGCGGCGCTAAAATCATTTTTAACATATCAATAAACACGCCCGCCGTTAAGCTGCATAAAAACATGCCTTGTTGGGTAATGGTGTGGTTAGCGCCTAACAGGTTAAATCCTATGCCAAGTGCAATGCCGGATAAAGCGGCGATGAGGATTTGGCTGTTTAGTGATAAGGTCATAGCAATTACTCTGATAAGCTTTAATGTTAATAGCGCGCGAATAAGCATAAAACAACGTGTATACCCTCTCATATATACGATTTGACGAAAACCGATGTTATGGCGCAAGGCATTTGTATATACTATGTGCCTAATGCACAGACAAGCTCGATTTTATAGTCACCTATCTACTTTACACGCTCATGTTTACGCTTTTTACACGCTTTTGTAGGGTACACCTTACGTGTTCATTTTCATCGTTAAGAGGTCGATGATGCTTACTCTACAGGAGAAACCAAATGCAACTGTTCAGAGTATAGCCTTCAATAGGTTGTTACATAACTTTCATTAATAACTTACTGGCTTGTCGTTGCTATTGCGCATAATCATTCCCCACACGTTTTAATTAAGTAAGCTTACATGGTCTTAACCACATACAACACCGCTTTTGTACTCAAAAAAATCACCGCCTTGGATTACAGCCAACAGGACACGCAATGAAGAATAGTCAAGTTTCAGAAATTACTGGGCAAACCGATATTGACCCGTCCGAAACACAGGAATGGGTAGAAGCGTTACAAGCCGTACTTGAACAAGACGGCAGCGACAGAGCGCATTTTTTAATCGAACAATTAGTGGCAGTTGCCAGACAAGCCGGTTTTGATATTCCGTTTAGTGCGAATACTGCGTATTTGAATACCATACCGGTAGAGCGGCAAGCGCAGTTTCCAGGCGATGCGACGATTGAACAGCGTATTCGCTCTTATGTGCGCTGGAATGCAATGATGATGGTGTTACGCGCTAATAAACACACCAACGTAGGTGGGCATATTGCCAGCTTTGCGTCGGCAGCAACGCTGTACGATGTCGGTTATAACCATTTTTGGCGTGCGCCTACCGATCAACAAGGTGCGGATTTGATTTATTACCAAGGCCATTTAACGCCTGGCGATTATGCTAGGGCGTTTTTATTAGGCCGTTTTACCGAACAGCATTTGAATAATTTCCGCCAAGAAGTGCATGGTAACGGTTTATCGTCTTATCCCCATCCGTGGTTAATGCCAGATTTTTGGCAGTTCCCAACGGTATCAATGGGCTTAGGGCCTATCATGGCGATTTATCAAGCCCGGTTTATGCGTTATTTACAAGACCGTGGTTTAGCTGATACGTCGAGTCGTAAAGTGTGGAGTTTTGTCGGCGACGGTGAAACCGATGAGCCAGAATCGCTGGGCGCGATTGGTATGGCAGGTCGTGAAAAATTGGATAATTTAATCTTTGTCGTCAATTGTAATTTACAGCGTTTAGACGGCCCGGTGCGCGGTAATGGCAAAATTATTCAAGAATTAGAGAGCGAGTTTAGAGGCGCGGGTTGGAATGTCATTAAGGTCGTTTGGGGCGCGCGTTGGGATGTATTATTGGCGCGTGATAAACACGGCTTGTTGGCCGCCAGGATGATGGAGTGCGTAGACGGCGATTATCAAACCTTTAAAGCCAAAGATGGTGCGTATGTCAGAGAACATTTCTTTAATACGCCAGAGTTAAAAGCGATGGTCGCTGATTGGTCAGATAGAGATATTTGGGAGTTAAACCGGGGCGGCCATGATCCGGCTAAGGTGTATGCTGCGTTCCATGCTGCGGTGAATCATAAAGGCCAACCGACGGTGATTTTAGCTAAAACCATTAAAGGTTATGGCATGGGTGAATCCGGCCAGGCGCAAAATATCACTCATCAACAAAAGAAAATGAGCGCAATCTCATTGACGCATTTCCGTGACCGTTATGAGTTACCGGTGACCGATGAAGAGTTGCATGATTTTCCGTATTTAAAATTCCCTGAAGGCTCGAAAGAATTAGAGTATATGCGTAAGCGCCGTGCTGAACTGGGTGGGGATTTGCCGGCGAGACGTGGTAAGTCTTATCCATTAGACGTGCCAGTACTCAGCGATTTTAAACCGTTGTTAGAAGCCAGCGGTGAGGGTAGGGAAATTTCGACTACCATGGCATTTGTGCGTTTAATCAATATTTTGGCAAAAGATAAAAACATTGGTAAACGCATTGTGCCTATCGTGCCTGATGAATCCAGAACCTTTGGTATGGAAGGCATGTTTAGGCAGCTAGGTATTTGGTCGCAAGTCGGGCAGTTGTATACACCGCAAGACGCGAAAGAATTGATGTTTTATAAGGAAGATAAACACGGTCAAATCTTGCAAGAAGGCATTAACGAAGCGGGTGGTTTATGCGATTGGATTGCGGCAGGCACGTCGTATTCAACCCATAACGCGCCTATGATTCCGTTCTTTATCTATTATTCAATGTTTGGCTTTCAACGCGTAGGCGATTTGATTTGGGCGGCAGCCGATCAACGTACGCGCGGTTTCTTAATTGGCGGTACGGCGGGACGCACGACGTTAAATGGTGAAGGTTTGCAGCATGAAGATGGTCACAGCCATTTATTATCGGCGACGGTACCGAATTGCGTGTCTTATGACCCGACGTATTCGTATGAATTAGCCGTAATTATTCAAGATGGTTTGCGGCGTATGTATGTCGAGCAAGAAGATGTTTTCTATTACATCACGGTGATGAACGAGAACTACACGCATCCTGCGATGCCAGTCGGCGCTGAACAAGCTATTTTGCGGGGTATGTATAGCTTTAAATCGGCAGATCCTGCGCATAAAGTTAAAGTACAGTTATTAGGTTCGGGGTCTATTTTCCGCGAAGTTGAAGCCGCAGCGGAATTACTCGCGCAAGATTGGGGTATTGGCGCGGATTTATGGAGTTGTCCAAGTTTTACTGAGTTAGCGCGTGATGGTCAGCTCTGCGAACGCTGGAATCGCTTACACCCAACTGAACCCGCTAAAGTGCCACATGTACGCGCGTGTTTAGCGCAGGCACAAGGGCCAGTCATTGCTGCAACCGATTATAACCGGGCCTTTGCTGAACAAATTCGTAGCTTCATTACAGCGCCTTATACGGTATTAGGCACGGATGGTTTTGGCCGCTCCGATACGCGGGAAAATCTGCGTCGTTTCTTTGAAGTTGATCGTTACCATGTTGCTATTGCAGCGTTAAAAAGCTTAGCGGACTTAGGACAATTTGAGCCTGCTAAAGTAGACGTTGCTATTGCTAAATACGGTATTAATCCCGACATCAAAGCACCATGGTTAATCTAACGAGATAGCATTATGACGAGTTTGACTGAAATAAAAGTACCCGATGTCGGTAATGTGCCGTCGATTGATGTCGTTGAAGTATTAATTAAGCCAGGTGATGTGATTGCGTTAGACCAAACCATTGCGGCTTTGGAAACTGATAAAGCCAGTATGGAATTACCTGCAAGTGCTGCGGGTACGGTGCAGCAGGTGTTTGTTAAGCCAGGCGATAAGGTTAGCGAAGGCACATTAATCGCTACTGTTTTAGCTGAAGATGCTCCGGCTTCGGTCATCGATACCCAGCCGGCTGTGCCACAACCTGTTGCTACCCCTACATTGCAATCTGAACCCGCACCCGTGGCCGTTAGCGTTGCTGAGCCGGTTAAAGCTCAGCCAATGCCTGCGCCAGCACCCGCCAGTAATACAGGTAAGCCTAAACCTCATGCTTCACCTTCAGTGCGCTTGTTTGCGCGTGAGTTAGGCGTTGATATGAATTTAGTCACCGAGGGTTCAGGCCGTAAGGGTCGAATTCTTAAAGAAGACGTTAAGCGTTATGTTAAAAAAGCCATGACCGAAGGCTTGCCAGGTGCAAGCGCTGGTGTAGGTATTCCACCGATTCCTGCCGTAGATTTCTCAGTGTTTGGTGAAATTGAAACACAAAAGTTAAGCAAAATTAAGCGCTTAACCGGGCAAAACATGAGCCGTGTTTGGTTAAATCTGCCTATGGTGACTTACCATGACGAGGCCGATATTACCGATATGGAAGCGTTTAGAACGCAATTAAACAGTGAGAAAGGCAAAGACGAGATAAAAATTACCGGTTTGCTATTTATTATCAAAGCGTTAGTCGCTAGCTTGCAGCAATTTCCAACGTTTAACGCATCGCTATCATCGGATGGCGAAAATCTCATCTTAAAAAAATATTTTCATATCGGCATTGCCGTCGATACGCCGAATGGCTTAGTGGTACCGGTTATTCGCGATGTTAATCAAAAAACAGTATCTGAATTAGCGGTAGAACTTGCCGAGAAAAGCGCTAAAGCCAGACAAGGTAAGCTCATGCCAAGCGATATGCAAGGCGGGTGTATGACGATTTCTAGTTTAGGTGGTATTGGCGGCATGGCGTTTACCCCTATCGTTAATGCGCCGGAAGTGGCTATTTTAGGCGTGACGCGCGCGAAAATGCAGCCTGTTTGGAATGGTAGCGAGTTCGTACCAAGGCTAATGTTGCCGTTGGATTTGACTTACGACCATAGAGTGATTGATGGTGCCGAGGGTGCTCGCTTTATGGCAACACTAAAACTTTATTTAAGCGATTTGCGCCGTTTATTACTTTAAGAGGGAGTAGCAATGACTGAGAGCGTACAAGCAGAAGTATTAATATTAGGCGGTGGCCCAGGTGGTTACACAGCGGCGTTTAGAGCCGCAGATTTAGGCAAGCAAGTCGTGTTAGTTGAGCGCGAACCTGTTTTGGGTGGTGTGTGTTTAAACGTTGGCTGTATTCCGTCAAAAGCATTATTACATACCGCGTTAGTGATACATGAAGCCGAACAAATGGCACAGCATGGAATTACCTTTGCTAAGCCAGAATTGGACTTAGATAAACTGCGTGATTGGAAGCAAAGCGTGACCAAAACCTTAAACGACGGGTTAGCTGGACTCGCGAAACAACGTAAAGTAACGGTGATTCAAGGCACAGGCCAATTTAGTTCAGCAAATACGCTGGATGTGCAAACAGCTTCAGGCGTGACACAAGTGCAGTTCCAACAAGCGATTATTGCCGCAGGTTCGCAGCCGACGAAAATCCCAAGTTTTCCGCACGATGATGCAAGGCTTTGGGATTCTACCGATGCGCTGGCATTGCCTTTCATCCCGAAAAAGTTGTTAATCGTTGGCGGTGGTATTATTGGCTTAGAAATGGCGACGGTTTATCACGCGTTGGGTTCTAGCATTAGCGTTGTTGAACTCATGGATCAAATTATTCCAGGTTGCGACAAAGATTTAATCACGCCGTTATTCCGCCAAATTAAAAAACAATACACTAACATTTGGTTAGAAACCAAGGTAACGGCTATTGAGGCTAAAGAAGACGGCTTACTCGTCAGAATGGAAGCAAAAGACGGTAATCTTATCGAAGATACCTTTGATGCGGTATTGGTCGCGGTTGGCCGTAGGCCGAATGGTAAATTAATCGCCGCCGAACACGCGGGGGTTAGCGTTAATGAACAAGGTTTTATTCCTGTCGATAAACAGCAACGTACCAATGTCGCGCATATTTATGCGATAGGCGATATTGTTGGCAATCCTATGCTCGCGCATAAAGCCGTACACGAAGGCAAAGTTGCAGCAGAAGTGATTGCGGGTCATAAAGCCAGTTTCGATGCTTTAACTATTCCATCAGTGGCTTATACGGATCCTGAAGTGGCGTGGATGGGCTTAACCGAAAATCAAGCTAAGCAGCAAGGCATAGACTATAACAAAGGCGTTTTCCCTTGGGCGGCAAGCGGTCGTTCACTCAGCATGGGGCGTAAAGAAGGCATAACCAAAATTATCAGCGATAAAAACACGGGCAGGATTTTAGGCGCAGGCATGGTGGGTCCTAATGCGGGCGAACTTATCGCTGAAGCGGTATTGGCGCTGGAAATGGGCGCTGATGTCGATGATATTAGCTTAAGCATTCACCCACACCCGACTTTATCAGAGACGTTTGCCTTTGCCGCAGAGATGATAAACGGTACGATTACCGATTTATACGTTAAAAAATAGTCGGTGAAATGGTATCGATAAGCAAATACCCAGGTCTTGCCGATGTTGTAAAAACGAGTCATTGTTTTCGTATCGTATTATTTTTAGCGTTTAGCGATGTGAAAGCCCGTTATAAACGCAGTGTGTTAGGGCCGTTTTGGTTGACCCTAGGCACTGCAGTTGGTTCGGCGGGCTTAGGTTTGTTGTGGAGTGAGTTACTACGCATGGACGCGAAGACGTTTGTACCCTCACTGACGGCGGGCTTGATTTTATGGCAGTTTATTGCTGGTGTTGTGTCTGAGTCGTCGGTACTGTTTAGCCGCCAAGCCTCGATTATTAGAAATCTCAACTTACCACTTAGTATTCATCCGGCGCAGCTATTACTGCGCCATTTGATTAATCTCGTTCATAACATTCCGGTTTTTTTCCTGGTGACGTTCGTGTTAGGCCATCCATTAAGCATTGAAGCCTGGCTGGCACTACCGGGATTAGTCTTGGTGGCGCTGAATCTATTATGGTTAGCATTGCTAATAGGTTTATTAGGCGCGCGTTTTCGTGATTTAGAATATTTAATCGCGATGGTGATGCCGTTACTGATGTTCATCAGCCCGGTCTTTTATCGGCCTAATTATTTGCCGTTTAGCGAGCAGCTCATCTGGTTTAATCCGTTCTCGCATTTTATCGAAATCATTCGTTATCCATTGTTTGGTTTAGCACCACCTGACTTTATCATAGTGACATTAATAAGCATGTTAGTCGTAGGTTGGACGTTTACGTTGTGGTTGTTTAATCAAAAACGCCACCGCATTGCCTTCTGGGTCTGATATGGCTGAACTTTGTTTTGACCATGTGACGGTGCAATACCCCATTTATAACAGCCGCAGTATGTCGTTGCGTAATCAACTGGTGCGAATCAGCACAGGCGGACGAATAGAAAATGAAGCAGGGCATATTCAATGGGTGACAGCGTTATCCGACGTCAGTTTTACCCTGCGTGACGGCGATTCGGTAGGCTTAATAGGTCATAACGGCGCTGGTAAAAGCACGCTATTACGCACGATGGCAGGTATTTATCAGCCTAATATCGGCTCAATACACAGAGTGGGCAAAGTCGCTACCGTGTTAGAAATGGGGGCGGGCATGGACGTTGAACTATCCGGTTATGAAAATATTATCCGCATGGGCGTGTTAATGGGCGTGTCGTTATCCGATATTAAAAGCCGAATTTCTGATATTGAAGCGTTCACGCAATTAGGTGATTTTTTGCAATTACCGGTGCGAACCTACTCATCTGGCATGGCTACACGCTTAATGTTCGCCGTCGCCACCTCGGTGCAACCTGATATTTTACTTGTTGACGAAGTGTTTGGCACAGGGGACGCCGAGTTTCAAATTAAAGCCAAAGAGCGTATGGAGGCCTTAATTAAATCCGTAGGCATTTTTGTGTTCGCTTCGCATAATCATGATTTAATCAAGCAGTATTGCAATCGGTTTTTTAAGTTAGAACATGGGCAACTGCAAGAACTCGTAGCGCTGTAATCGCCGCGCAATTACACTAGGAACTCGTTAATGGCAAAAAAAGCTAAACACAATGTTGTTGTGGTTATTCCGTATTACAACGGTTCAACGTTTATCGAACGTTGCTTGCGTAGCGTTTATGAACAAACGACACCCGCCGCTGAAGTCGTCGTGGTTAATGATGGCTCAAAACCTGAAGAAGCCGAGTTCGTTGTTGAATTGGCTAAGCGTATGCCATTCACGTTGCTTCATAAAGAGAATGGCGGTCAAGGTTCTGCGCGCAATCTAGGTGTGCAAGAATCGACGTCTGACTATATTTGCTTTTTAGATCAAGACGATTATTTTTTGCCTAACCATATAGAAGTGCTATTAGCGGCGATTCCTGATGATGATTTGCGTTTAGGGGTTGTTTATGGCGATTTATATGAGGCCGATGCTGATGGCAATGTGATTAGAATGAGCATGGTTAAGCAACATGCGATTCACCCTAAACGCGATATTATTAGCATGCTTTGTCAAGACATGTTTATTTTGCCGTCAGCTTCGCTGATTGTTAGGAAAGTGTTTTTAGAGATTGGTGGCTTTGATACGCAGTTTAAAGGCTATGAAGATGATGATTTCTTTTTACGCATGTTTAGGGCGGGTTATAGCAATTACTATGTTGATAAGCCGGTAACGATTTGGTGTATTCATACCAACTCAACGTCTTACAGCGTGTTAATGTCGCGTAGCCGGTTTAGTTATTTTTGTAAATTAAGTCAGCTTTACCCTGATAGCAGAATACAAAATCGTTTTTATTTCAGAGACTTATTGGTGGCTCGATTTGGCTCTAGTATTATTAAAGATGCGGTAGCTGTCTCTTATACACATCTCCGAGCCCAC
>CAWUNX010000104.1:0-10307 GCA_963923905.1 uncultured Methylocucumis sp. | reverse complement strand
GTGTGGTTGAAATTATTAATGCCACTCAGTAATCATGCCGAACGGTATTGGCAATTCATAGTAATGATTATAATCGCCGATAATCAAGTTTGACGTTGGATTGGCCTCAATACAAACTGGACGCATGGCTAAATGATTTCTCAATAAATTTTGTAAGCGACTACAGAAATCCAACCAGGTAGGCTCGGCTTGTACAGAAATCATAGTTTTCGCACCGTTTTCTAAGCCTAAAATAGTCAGCAAGCGGTTTTCTGAATAATCAGCGTCAATGTTGTTAATGGCGTTAAGCTCATAACTGCCGGGGTCACAGCCTAAACAATGATGTTTAGGCAAGTTCATAGCACGATAGCATTTATCGAGAGAATCAGAAATCGAGTAGTCAAGCGTTTGTTTTTGCCCGATTAATAACAAGTAATAGGTAAACCGTTTTTCTAGCCAAGGTATATCATCTGTTTGCCTAGCTTCAATTAAGCGCCCCCATGCCCATACTAAATCCAATAAATGCGTACCTAACTCTAATTCGGATTGGCCTTGGCGGCGTTGGTAAAAACGTGCAGGAGGTTCACCTAACGCTAGCGCATGACCAATACGACCACCGTCTTTGCCTAATAATAACGCATCGACTTCATCAATATAGCGTAAAGCGGTTAGTAAGTCGTCATAATCTTCGCCTGCATGATACGTCCAACCTAATTGAATCGGCGAGTGGGGGCGAGTAGTTCGATAATGTTGTTGTAGCAGTTGTAAATGTTGATAAGCGCTTAAAAAACGACGTGGAGCGCTACTCCGTTCATCGCCCGCGACATCAAAGCCAACGATGAAATTGCGTAAACCAGGGTAATCCGCTAAAACACAGCCCAACTTTCGAGCGCTTTGCTTAGCTTTTTCAGCTAAAACGCGCTCGGTATCACCTTAACTTCTTGGTAAACTGAGTTGTTTTATAGACTACCTAATTAGCCATGAGTAACTACAACATTACCCAAAATATCAGCAAGATTCGCCGTGATTATAATGCTTGGGTGGCTAATGAAACCTTAGAAGATTATGCGTTGCGGTTTGCGCCTAGAAGCTTTCGCAAATGGTCGGCGTTTCAAGTGGCGAATACGGCGTTTGGCTCAACGTCGTTTTTAGTTTTAGAGGCGATAGGCGGTTTTTTATCGATTAATTATGGTTTTACCAATACCTGTTATGCCATTTTAATCGTCGGTTTAATTATTTTTATCACTAGTTTTCCGATTAGTTATTTCGCGGCGAAATACAATATCGATATTGACTTATTAACGCGCAGTGCTGGCTTTGGTTATATCGGCTCAACGCTGACGTCATTAATTTACGCGTCGTTCACCTTTACGCTGTTTGCGTTAGAGGCGTCGATTATGTCGCTAGCGCTGGAGTTGTATTTTCAAATTCCGCTTGCTTGGGCGCATGTCGTGAGTGCGGTGATGGTGATTCCGTTAGTCACCTTTGGTATTACCACGATTAGCCGTATGCAGTTATGGACGCAACCGATTTGGTTAATGTTACTTATCGCGCCGTATGTTGCGGTTTTACTGAATGAACCGGAAGCGTTATTAACGATTCATGCGTATTTCGCGATTGCCAGTAGTGGTCAGGATTTCGATTGGTTGCTGTTTGGTAGTGCCAGTACAGTGGCATTTTCGATGGTGGCGCAGATTGGCGAGCAAGTGGATTTTTTACGTTTTATGCCTGAACAAACGAAAAAAAATCGTTGGCGCTGGTGGTTGGCGACGGTTAGCGCAGGGCCGGGTTGGATTGTTTTCGGGATGCTACGACAATTGGGCGGGGCTTTGTTAGCGCATTTAGCGTTGCGGCACGGTATTGCGCCTGAACATGCGCATGAGCCGACGCAGATGTATTTAATTGCTTACAATGAGTTATTAAACAATCCGCAGTGGGCGTTAGCCATTACGACTTTATTCGTCGTATTGAGTCAGCTTAAAATCAATGTTACCAATGCTTATGCGGGTTCGTTAGCGTGGTCGAACTTTTTTTCTCGCATTACCCATAGCCATCCAGGGCGGGTGATTTGGTTATGGTTTAACGTGTTAATCGCGTTGTTGTTAATGGAATTCGGCGTCTTTAACGCATTGGAAAAAGTATTAGGCTTGTTTTCTAATGTGTCTATCGCTTGGATTAGCGCGGTTGCTGCTGAATTAGCCATTAACAAGCCGTTAGGGTTAAGTCCGAAGTTAATCGAGTTTAAACGCGGGTATTTACCTGATTTAAATCCTGTGGGCTTAGGGGCGACCTCAACAGCGTCAGTGGTTTCTATTTTGGCTTATACAGGGCTGTTCGGTGTCTATGCTCAGGCGTTTTCAGGCTTTATTGCGTTGCTTATTGCTTTCATCTTAGTGCCGGTCATTGCCTATTTTGCCGGCCATAAGCATTATTTAGCCCGTGACCGTAATGAGAAAAACCGCGCCGCGCGTAATCGCTGCTCTATTTGTGAAAATGAGTTTGAGCATGAAGATATTGCTTATTGTCCGGCGTATAACGGCAGTATTTGTTCGTTATGCTGTACCTTAGACGCGCGTTGTCGGGATGCGTGTAAACCCGGTGCACGGGTGGATGATTATTTAGAAAAGACGGCAAGATGGTTGCCGGTTAATATGTCGGTGACGTTACGCCTGCGCTTGATTCGCTTTGGTTTGTTGTTTTTGTTCTTAGCCGCGTTAACGGGCATTTTTACTGGGATTATTTATTACCAAGATTTGATTGCCGCGCGGCATTATTTACCTGCGTTTAATTTACTGGTCGGCAATTATGTCAAAATTTTTGCCGCGTTGATGGTGTTTATCGGTTTATGTACTTGGTGGATGATTTTAAACGATGAATGTCGTCGTGTTGCGCATGAAGAAACCGCTAAGCAAACCCAGTTATTGTTAATGGAAATCGACGAACATAAAAAAACCGATGCCAAACTGGCTGAAGCCTTAAAAATGGCGGATAACGCGAATACCGCTAAAAGTCGTTTTTTAAGCAATATGAGCCATGAAATGCGTACGCCGTTAAATAGCATTATTGGTTATTCGTATATTTTGCATAAAGACCCTGCCGTTCCTGAGCATCGTAAGCAAGCGGTAGAGACATTAAAACGCAGTAGCGAGCATTTGTCGGCGTTGATTGAGGACATTTTGGATATTGCGCGTATAGAGGCGCGCAAGTTTGAAATCACTTATGATGCAATTAAGTTTCATGAGTTTATTGAATATATTGTTAGAGTCTATAAAGCTCAAGCTGAAGACAAAGGTTTGTCGTTTCGTTGTCAAATTTTAAATGTGTTGCCACAGCGAGTGCGTGGTGATGAAAAGCGTGTCGGTCAGATTCTGATTAATTTATTAAGCAATGCGATTAAGTTTACCCAAACGGGTGAAGTTCGCATTGGCATTGGCTATAGAGCAGGCGTAGCGTCGTTTCAAATCGCCGATACCGGTATAGGTATCGATGCTGAGCATTTAGAAACGATATTCCAGCCATTTACCCGTTTAAACAAGTCTACCGGTAATGCCGCGTCAGGCAGTGGTTTAGGCTTAACGATTAGCAAAATCTTAGCTGAGATTATGGGTGGTGAGTTAACCGTTAGCAGTACGCCAGGGCAGGGAACTACGTTTAGCTTGCGTTTGTTTTTGCCTAATTTAGGCACGGTGTCAGAACCTGATATTAATGAAGTCATTACCGGTTATCGTGGCTTGCGTAAAAAAATTCTCGTTGTCGATGATCAACCTGAGCATCGCGATGTGATTATTACTATACTAGAGCCGTTAGGTTTTAAAATGCTAGAAGCCGCTAGTGGTGAAGAGTGTTTAGTCATTGCTAAAGATTTTAAACCTGATTTAGTTTTGATGGATTTAGGTCTGCCGGGTATTGATGGGGCTGAAACCGCCGTGCAATTGCGGCACGCTAAGCTAACGATGCCGATTATTGTGTTAAGTGCTAATGCCTATGCCAGTGACCGTTTAATCGCGATTAACGCGGGTTGCAACGATTTTCTGGCTAAACCCATTCACGTCCAAAATCTACTGAATAAATTAAAACTGCATTTGGCGTTAACCTGGTTACTGGCGAATGAAGAGCCTGATAATACCTTAGCCGAAAGCGAGCCGTTGCTATTGCCCCCCGATGACATTATCAAAAGCTTGACCCAGCTTGCTCGTATTGGTGATTTATTAGGGCTCAATAAGCAACTGGATGAACTTATTAAACACCAGCCGCAATATCAGCCGTTAGCGCAACGTGTTAAAGCGTTAGCTTCAGAGTTTAGAATTGCTGAAATTAAGAAATTGTTGACGGTAACGGCGGGGTAGATACAGGCTTCAAGGCTTGCGAAATCCTGCGCGTTAGCATGACCTGCTAATCTGGATAAAAGGAATCATCTGTAATCTGAACCAAGTTCCAAGGGCATTCGACTGGAAATATAGATGTGTCGTAGTCAGTTTCTTGGGCGGCCTTTAGTACAGCAATTTGATAAGCATCTACCAAGCATTGAGCGAGTTTCGGATTAAGACCAGGATTCTCGCGTAACGTTTTGGAAAAGTTAATGCGCTGAGTCTTTATAGTCAATTGCCAGCTCCTACTGCGCCGGTGCGGTTGATATTTCCATTTCAACAGGTGCATAAGCAAAACGGTTAAACTGCTCTCTAAAGCCCGTTTTTCGCTTCTACCCATTGTTTCAATTTCCTCAATCAGGTTGTCAATATCCAAGTCGTTTAAACGCCGAGCTCTCAACAACGCAGCCTGTTCTTGCGTCCAGCCGTAAAAATCGTGTTCATAATGAATCATATCTAGCCTTGGTTAGCTCCGTGATAATAATCCCATTATACGTGATGATACCGTCAAAAAGGTATTACTCCGGCAGTGCCAATACTGCGTGGCAGTACGTTGGCGTTGTATTAATAGTGTCTAATGGTTATTTAACGCAGCATTTTGCCACGGATGAATGATTTCATAGCCGATTGAATCCCAAAACTCACAGGTGGTTTGGTAAGGGTCTTGTTCAACGGATAGCGCTTCGGTATTTAACGCTAAATAGGCTTTTTTATGTTCGGTAAAGGCAGGCCAGTTAATTAACGCAGGGGTTTGAGGCTGCGCATTTGGGGTTAAATATTTAGCAAAGTTTGTCCAGTAGTCAATGATTTGATTAGATAAGACTTGCTCTTGCTCGGTGAATTGAAAGCCTTTGTTTTCAGCACTATGGAATACAAAGGGGAGTTCGGCGGCATGACACACGTTATCGTTTTCAGCACAGGCGGGTAAACCTAAAAAATTAACCGACGGTTGATGGTTGAATAAATAAATATAGACTGGCGCTGTCATGTGCGAGGCAAGATAACGCGTACTGCATAATAAAAAGTTGTCGGTTTGTACTGTTGCCCATACGGTTTGATTACCGCTATCGAATTGAGCCGGATAGCGCTCAATGACGCGTTGAAAGGATAAGCCATATAAATTTGCCGCCCACGCTGAATACCATGCCGGGGTAATTGTTTGGTTGCCGACTAATAATACGGCTTCATCTTTGTTTGTGCCTATGATAACTGGCTTATGGTTATGCTGTTGGCTGCTAAGGCTGGTTGGTTGGTGTGTTAGCACTTGACCGTCGATAACTGGGCTAAACGGTAAATAGAATTTAGCACCCGTAAAGACGGTACTCATTTGTGGGGTAAATTGCGACTCGGCATTTAATAGTGTTGCGACGTCCATATTTTGTAAACAAGCTAAGTCTCGACAATTAAGCCCTTGTTTAAATTGGTTGCCGACATTGATTTGGTCGGTTAAGGATTTGTACGGTAAGCCTAAGAAATTGCTTTCCATAATAGCCGCTCTAAATAAGTGCTGGCTATTCGGTGCTGAGAATACATGTAAACCCACTGACATTGCGCCTGCACTCTCGCCGAATAGCGTGACTTTATCAGCATCGCCACCGAAGCTAGCGATATTATCCTTTACCCATTCTAGCGCGAGTTGTTGGTCCAGAAAGCCATAATTACCGGTTAAACCATCGGCGGCTAAAAAGCCAAGGACACCAACGCGGTAATTAAAACTGACTAATACCACATCTTTTAACGCGGCGATATAGACCCCATCATACAGCGGGTCAGAGCTATAGCCTGAGCTAAACGCGCCGCCGTAGATAAAAACCATGACGGGCAGTTTTGTTTGTTTGCTGACCGATTTCGGCGTCCATATATTTATCGATAAGCAATCTTCGCTTTGGCTAAGTTGATTACTCGCGCCGAGTTGTGGACAAATAGCACCAAACTCTGTCGCGTGATAAGTGTTGCTCCACGGCGATTTTGCTATCGGCGCGCGCCATCTATTTTTGCCAGCAGTGCTTTCAGCATACGGTATGCCTAGAAATGCGTTGGCTTGTTTATTGGGGGTAGGGGACTGTGTAACACCACACACAGCGCCAGCAGGGCTGTGAATCGTTTCGCTGCTACATGCAGGTTTATCTGAACTTAACGCATCCAATGTGTGAATAAGCGTCGATAGGATTATTAAAAACCTAAATGTTAATCTCGAAAATAGTGTTGGCATAAGGTATTAATCAGGGTAGTTCTAAGGGTAAGCGTTTATTTTATGTTTAATTATGCCGTGTTGTTATAACTTAATCGACAATATGAGAATAGTTTATGTACTTTAAATGTGATTAATTTAGCATTATTTTGTAATAACTTATCTAAAATTGAACGAGTTTGAATTATCTTAATAGCAAGTTTGTATTCTTTTATTTCCGAGTATACTCTAGGTTATTTATTATTATACAGAAAAGCACTATGACCAATGCTAGACGTCCTACTATCTTAGTTGTTGATGATACGCCAGAAAATATTAGTGTTCTGGGTGAATTACTACAGCCATTTTATAGCGTAAGGGTGGCGACTAATGGTCAGCGGGCATTAGTCACTGCGGCATCAGAGCCTTATCCTGACTTAATCTTATTAGATGTAATGATGCCTGAAATGGATGGGTATGCGGTGCTCTCTAAGCTGAGGGAAAATTCCAAAACTGCCGATATTCCAGTTATTTTTGTGACTGCGCTTGATGCGACGGATGAGGAAACTAAAGGCTTAGAGTTAGGCGCAGCCGACTATATTTCTAAACCGTTACGGCCCTCGGTCGTGTTAGCCAGAGTGAGTGTTCAAGTCGAGTTAAAGCAGGCTCGCGACCGGTTACGCAATCAAAATGCTTGGTTAGAAGCCGAAGTGGCAAGACGCATGGCGGAGAATCAACAAATCCAAGATGTCAGTATCCGCGCCCTAGCCAACATAGCAGAAACCCGAGATAACGAAACAGGCTGCCATATTTTGCGTACTCAAGGCTACGTTAATGTGTTGTGCCAAGAATTAGCCAAAGCTGAATATGCTGACGAGTTAACGGCAGCATCTATCGAATTAATTACTAAAGCCGCACCTCTGCACGATATTGGCAAAGTCGGTATTCCAGATAACATTTTGTTAAAACCTGGTAAGTTAACCAGCGACGAATGGGCGATTATGAAAACGCACCCACAATTAGGTGCTGAAGCTATTCATCGAGCGATTCAAGACAAGCCTAATCAATCCGTGTTTGAATTCTTACGGGTTGTTATGTCTATTGCTCATTATCATCATGAGAAATGGGATGGTAGTGGCTATCCTGATGGATTAGTAGGTGTGGCTATTCCTATTCCTGCTAGAGTCATGGCATTAGCGGATGTATTTGATGCATTAATTAACCGGCGTTGTTATAAAGAAGCCATGTCTTATGATGAGGCTACACGTATTATTGTTGAAGGTAGTGGCAACCATTTCGATCCTAACGTGGTAAATGCATTTATTCGTTGTAAACATCAATTTATTGAAATCGCTGAGAATTTCAAGGATGTCCCGGACTAGCGGTTATGACTATGCCTTTACCTGTAAAACCAACAACATTGTTAGCTGTTATCCTCGCTTACTTCTTATTAGCTAAGGTATCGACTTATTGCTTTGCGCCTGATGAAAAATTGTGTATTTACCTATTTGCCAGTGGCGCAGGTTTAACAGCGATTCTTAAAGGTGGCTACCGTTTTGCCTTCGCTATTTTTATTCCTGCCTTAGTGCTAGCTTTATGGCAGGGACACTCGGTGTCTATAGCCGTATTAATAGCCTTAAGCAGCACATTAAGCGCTGGTTTAGGTGCTAGGCTCTTATGTTTGAGTCCAAGATTTTCATTGTCGCTATCTCATTTAAGCGAATTTTTACGCTTAATCGTGTTAGGTGGGGGAGTAGCAGGTATTCCAGATGCGCTAGTTAATGCTGGTATTTTTTATTTCTATCATCAAGTCGATAGTCAACATATTGCATTAATCGGTTTGCATTGGTGGTTAGGGCATCTATTAGGCATTATTATCATTACGCCTATGCTGTTGATTTGGAGTGGTACGGCTCACGATAATAAGCATCCTCCAAGAGTTATAGAAGCTGTGTTAGTTATTGCACTAAGTGTTCTAGCTGGGTTATCTGTATTTTTACATTGGTTTGGCGATGCGAGTAGTTACTTGCTGTTTTTACTGGTGAGTTGGGCGGCTGTGCGTAGTGGTAGTCGAGTAACTACATTAATTTTAACAATATTATGCTTGCAAGGTTTAGCGAGTTTGAGTGAGCGTACTACATGGCTCCCCCAACACTATAACGATTGGGTTGAATTAGATTTTTTGTTTTTGATGCTGGCATTGTCGTTAGTCGGTATGGCGTTATCGTGTTATATAACCCAGTTACAACAGGCTATGCGAGAGTTGGCTGAAAAAGGTTTGTTTTTAAAAACTTTGCTAAATACGATGCCTGATAAGGTGTGGGTTAAATCCCCTGGTGGTGTTTATCTACATTGTAATGCTCGCTTTGAAGCTCTGTATGGTGCAAAAGAAGAGGCCATTTTGGGTAAAACAGACTTTGATTTTGTCACGCCTGAGCTCGCGAATTTTTTTCGGCGTAACGATTTAAACGCTATTGCCGAGGGTAAACCGACCAGTAATGAAGAGTGGTTAACCGATGTTGTTGATAACCATAGCGCGTTGTATGAAACGATTAAAACGCCAGTGGTTATGCCTGATGGTACTCTAGTCGGGGTTTTAGGTGTTGCCAGAGATATTACCCAACTGAGGCAGACACAAGTTGCTTTGAATAAACGTATTCGTGAGCAAAAGTGTTTAAACCTTATTTTTCAGGCGACAGAAGAATTAGATTTACCGTTATTAATGGTGTTAAAAAAATTAGCGGATATAGTGCCCTTAGGCATGAGTGATGAAGAACATACGGATGTTTGTATCGTTGTCAACGATGTGCGTTACGAAACCCGCTATTTTAGCCAAGTTAATAACCCTGTGTTATCTGCACCGATTGTGATTAATCAACGGCCAATAGGATTGCTTCAGGTGACTTATCGGTTGGGATTGCCTTTTGAGCAAGAAGACGCTGATTTGCCTGAAGAACGCATTTTGCTGACTGCGATAGCCGAGCGATTAGCAAGTATGATTGCTAGACGCCAATTGGCTGAACAGGCACATAGGCGTGAGAAAATTTTTCAGACAATTGCTACTCGTTCATCAGATGCGTTTTTATTAGTACGTTTCGACGATTTATATTTTGTTGAATTTAATGATGCTGCGTGTTTAGGCTTAGGCTATAGCCGAGAAGAGTTTGCAAAATTATCAGTGGCTGATTTTCAAACAGATTTTGATGTGATTAATGCTAAAAATCAGCTTTTGCTAAGCGATAAATTAACTGAATTTGATACCGTGCATAGACATAAAGACGGCAGCTTTCGTAATGTTAATGTACGTTTAAAGCTTATTGAGTTAGATAACTCGCTATTTATAGTTGCTATTTGGACCGACATTACTGAGCGAATACAATATCAATTGCAATTACAACGAAGTGAGGCCAAGTTTCGGCGCGCTCAGGCTGTGAGCGAAACAGGTAGTTGGTATATTAATATTATAGCCGGCACGCTGGAATGGTCAGAAGAGGCATATCGATTATTTGGTTTGCCGACGGAGCAAGCGGTGACAATCGAGCTATTCTTCAGTTATGTTTTTCCCGAAGACCGTGAATTAGTTAAGGCGGCGTGGCATGAGGCTGTATTTAATGATGGCACTTATGATATAGAACATAGAATTATCGTTAATGGCTTATTGTATTGGGTGCGCGAGCGCGCTGAAATAGTCCGAGATAGCCAGGGCGTTGCTATTGAAGGTTTAGGTACGGTACAAAATATACTCCACGCGTTTAAGAATTCGGTTTTTCAGCAAACAACTGAAAGCGTAA
>CAWUNX010000103.1:0-10327 GCA_963923905.1 uncultured Methylocucumis sp. | reverse complement strand
AAATTCCGTTATCGTCCCAGAATGCAATCAGCTTACCCAATCCTAACGTTCCAGCTAATGAACATGCCTCATGTGAGATACCTTCCATTAAGCAACCATCACCCATGAAAACATAAGTATGATGATCAACAATAGCATGGCCGTCTTTGTTGAATTGACCTGCTAATGCTTTCTCGGCGATAGCCATCCCTACGGCATTAGTAATCCCTTGTCCTAAGGGACCTGTAGTTGTCTCAACACCTGGCGCATAACCGTATTCTGGATGTCCCGGCGTTTTTGAATGTAACTGGCGGAAACTTTTTAACTCTTCTATTGGCAAGTCATAACCCGTTAAGTGCAATAAAGAGTATATCAACATGGACCCGTGTCCATTTGAAAGCACAAAACGGTCCCGATTTGACCATTTTGGGTTGACAGGGTTGTGTGTCATAAAATCATTCCATAACACTTCCGCTATGTCAGCCATTCCCATGGGCGCACCCGGATGTCCGGAGTTTGCTTTCTGAACGGCATCCATGCTCAAAGCGCGTATGGCGTTCGCTAATTCTCGGCGCGAAGTCATATTGTTCTCCTTACTGCGTAGGTAAATTATTCGATCGTGACCGTGAGGGCCTAAGGCTTCGTCACTGTTATTGTGTGTAGTTAATAAAAAAGGAACGAGAGGAAGCCCCTCTCGTTCCTTTAAATCACTCTAAATTAGCGTGTCTTTCTCTCATTACTTCTTCAGGAATACCTTTATCATGGATAATATGAGAAATGGTTGATTCCAAGAAAAGCAAGGTAGAGAGTTCAAATACTGTTCCCATCGGCATACCGTACACTTTTCCATATTGTTCGGCAGTACCAATTTGCAGTACAGTCTCGGCCATGTCACCGATAGTGGACCCACTTTTAGCAGAGATTAATACAATTTTTGCACCGACTTTTTGGGCACTTTTAGCAAAGGCTATTAATTGCTCAGTCTCACCAGAACCAGAAATGATAATCAACAAATCGCCGTGTTTGATACTTGGCGTAACTATCTCTCCTACGACGCTAACATCGTATCCAGCATGAACTAAACGCATTGCAAAAAAATTGCCTACTAATTTTGACCGACCAGCACCTGCGATAAAAATGCGTTTTGCATTGTCTAACATTTCGGTCAGTTTGACATCGTAGGTGTTGTCAGTAGCGTCCAGAATACTGGATATCTTATCGACAACAAGTTGCTGATGCATTAATTAAACCTCTGTTGCTTCTACTAAATCGCGAATTTCACGTGCTGCTTCTGCTGGAGATGGTGCACCGTAAATTGCAGCGCCAACTACGATAATGCTTGCGCCTGCTCTTACTACGTCTTGAACAGTTGATGCTTTAATACCGCCAGCAACAGAAACTCTAACATTCAAACCTAATCTAGCAATATCTGCTAAATCAGTGAAAGGCGTGTGGCCTGCTGCTTGTGCGTCAAGACCTGTATGTACACCCATGATATGAGCGCCAGCTTCTGCAGTTGCACGTGCGCAAGCAACTTTGTCTTCAACGTTGATTAAGTCGATTTGAGCTTCTGCACCGTGTGCGTTTGCTGCTTTAATAACGCCTTTGCAAGTTGCTAAGCCGGAAACACCTAATACTGTACAAATATCAGCGCCAGCTGCATAGAATGGCGTTGCTTCATATTCACCAGCATCCATAGTTTTAAGATCAACCAAGATTAATTTATCTGGGAATCTTGATCTCATTGCTTTAACCAAATTGACGCCATTGTGTTTGATGCACGGAGTTCCGATTTCAAAAATATCGATATAAGGCGCAACTTGATCAGCTAAAGCAATAGTTGCGTCGAAATCTAATGAGTCCAATGCCATTTGAATTAATGGTCTAACCATGATATGTGCTCCGAAGGGTTATATTAGTTATATTTTGGTTGCATAATTGTTTTGCGAATGTAACTGTAAAGGAGAAAGGGCAGACCTGTCAATGCCCATTACACAATAGACACATCGGATTCATCTGTTGTTAAGCCAAAGTCGTGTTGATTTCCCCCTTAAAACCAAGCTATTTTTTTTCGAATAATAATTTAATCACTTAATTTATTTAGTTATTTTTCATTACTATACCCATTAAATGCAAGCTGAATTAGGTATTGATTATTCTTTTTCAAGAGAAAGCTCTTATACTAAGCGGCAGATTTTTTAATATTCACCTCAGCTAACTTTTCGAGATTAATGCATGGCAATACTCAGCAACATTCGCGCCCTCATTACTGATATGGATGGCGTCTTATGGCATGGTAACAACCCTATTCCTGGGCTTGTTGACTTCTTTCAGACACTTCGCCAATTAAATATTCGCTTCATTTTAGCCACTAACAATGCCAGCCTAACCCAACAGCAATATGTTAACAAACTCGCTGACATGGGCGTATCTGTTACCGCCGAAGAAATTATGACATCCGGTATTGCAACAGCGCTTTATCTGGCAGAACACGAAGACCCAGCAAAAACCCGAATTTTTGTCGTTGGCGAAGACGGCGCTAAGCAGCCATTACTCGAAAAAGGCTTTACGTTAACCGACTTATATCAATTAAACACCGAGCAAACACCCGGACAAGGCGCAAATATTGTTGTGTGCGGCAAAGATGAAACGCTAACCTGGCATAAATTAGCAACCGCTTCGTTGAATATTCGCGCGGGCGCAAAGTTTATTGGCACAAACGCCGACACTACACTACCTACCGAATATGGCATTACCCATGGAAATGGTGCGATTTTAGCAGCGTTGCAAGCAGCAACAGGCGTTAAACCCACGATTATAGGCAAGCCTGAGCCTATCATGTACCAACAAGCAATGAGTTTACTTGGCGTCCCTCCTAACTCAACGGTTGCCATTGGCGACCGATTAGAAACCGATATTTTAGGTGCGGTGCGCACAGGCATTCGTAGCTTAATGGTGTTAACAGGAGTTTCTACCGAAACCGATTTACAGCATTCTGATTACCAACCCACCTGGGTGATGCCTGACATTCAAGCGGTAACTGAAGCATTAAAAGCTATGACAACCTAGCAGGATACGTTATGAAAAAATTCATTACCAGCGTAAATAATTTGTTGGAAGATAGCCTAGATGGCTTTGCATTAGCACATGCCGATATTGTCGAGTTGAATAAAGACCCATTTTTTATTAAACGCTTAGCGCCCTCTACGTCGGGCAAAGTGGCACTCATATCTGGTGGCGGCTCAGGTCATGAGCCCTTACATATTGGGTTTGTCGGCAAAGGTATGCTAGATGCAGCCTGCCCGGGTCAAATTTTTACCTCACCCACCCCTGACCAAATGCTAGCAGCTGCACAAGCGGTTGACCAAGGCAATGGGGTGTTGTTTATCGTAAAAAACTATGCTGGCGACGTCATGAATTTTGAAATGGCTGCCGAAATGCTAGAAATGACCAATGCCTCGGTGATTGTCGCCGACGATGTCGCATTACCCAAAGCTCACAGCACAGGAAGGCGCGGGGTTGCCGGAACGCTAATCGTTGAAAAAATTGTCGGTGCTGCGGCTGAAGCAGGTGCAGATCTAGCGACATGCAAGCAGCTTGCCGAACGCGTTTTAGCCGCCACCGCATCTATGGGTGTGGCATTAACCAGTTGTACCGTACCTGCCATAGGTCATCCGACGTTTCATCTAAGCGAAACAGAAATGGAAATGGGCGTAGGCATACACGGTGAACATGGGCGTGAAACCCTGCCGCTTGCTAATACGAATGAAATTGTCGAACTGCTAGCCAGCGCAATTCATGCCGACTTAAAACCTTCAGAAGGTCAAACAGCCTTACTGCATGTTAATGGTTTTGGCGCTACACCCTTGGTTGAGTTATATACCGTTTACCATTTAGCCGCACAGTATTGGCAACAACGAGGCCTAACAATCACCCGCTCTCTTGTCGGTAATTACACGACATCGCTGGATATGGCAGGCTGCTCGTTAAGCTTGTGTTTGTTAGACGAGGAATTAACGCGCTACTGGGATGCGCCTGTACATACGGCACATTTACGCTGGGGTTGTTGATTACGGCTGGATGGCTATGCAAACGGCAAATTCCCGCCATATTCGCCTTGTACGCTCACCCAGCTATGTTTCAAGCCTAAAGAATTAAGCCACGCTGGCCCTTGTTCTTCTTTTAGCATAGCGATGGTAGACGCACTACCTGCAACCACACACAAGTCGGCAACCACGCTAACTGACGCGAGATATTGCACAGGCCAACCGGTTTTAGGATTTAACACATGTCCATAGCGCTGATTATTAATGGTAATACAGCGCTCATAATCGCCACTACTGGCTAAAGCACCAGTAGATAGAGCAATAGACTGCAATAAGCCGTCTTGTCTAGGGTGCTTAATACCGATATGCCAAGCTCCAGTATCTGGCCTAGGGCCTATTAGCCTAATATCGCCACCTAGGTTAATAACACCGTGCCGAATCTCATTCTGCCAACAAAAATTAACCGCTCTATCAACGGCGTATTCTTTAACAATACCGCCAAAATCTAATTCCATGCCAGGGATTAAAAATTCCAAAACCGGCTCTTGCCAATGCAGTTTATGCCAGCCAATTCTCGCTAATAGCTGCTCAATAAGCTCAGCTTCAGGTAAGCGATTTTGGTCAAAGCGCCATGCGTTACGCAATAATCCTGAACTAATATCAAACAAGCCATCGCTTTGTTGATAACAGGTTTGGGCATAATTTAGTAACGCAGCGGTTTCCATATCCACTTTTAGCTTACCGCTATTCGCCGCTACTCGATTGATTTTTGACAAAAAACTATCAGAACGATAACGCGAATAACGTTGCTCTAACCGCTTTACATCAGCAATAACCAACTCAGCTCCGCGTTTCGCACGAGCCTCGGTTTTAGCAAATAGCTGAATTTCGCAAGGCGTACCCATTGCTTTAAACGCATAGTGAAAATACTGCATAAGATTAAAACGCTAAATACCATGTAGCCGACAGCCCACCTTCTCTATCCAATTGATAACCGTTAACATCCGTACTCACTGGCTGTAACCATTCCACCGCAAATCGATTTCCAGCAAATTGACCGTCGGGAATCGTAACGTTTAAACCAAGCCCTAAATCCCAAAACCAGCCACCATAACTCCCAGGATAATCCATAGGACCGGCTTTTGGATTAACATCGCTAACAAACTGATTATCAACAACACCGACAACAGGATAAAATTGACCACTAACAGCCCCTTGCTCGGTGTAAGACGCGCGTAACGTCGTGTTAAGCCAACGACTTAACTGATACCCACCCCACCAAGTGGCTTGAAAAATATCGCCGAACGCAAAGCCCGAATCGTTATGTTCTTCCATACGCACTGTTGCATTGGCTTGTACGCCCCATAACCAAGCATCCACCTGGCCGGTATAGGTCAAGCTAGGCTTGAAATCCCAAGTACCGCTACCTAATTGCATCCCATAATGGATATAACCTTCATCTTGCTTATGGGTACGCCTTAGCTTAATGTCAACATCCCCCGTCGGTGCGCTGAAGCCTAATGTGAAATGCAGATGATGCACAAGCATATCGAATAATTTAATCAACGCATACAATCCGGTATCACCTATACCACCCGTCGCATGGCCTGTGCCACTATGCACATGACTACCCGCAGGTGCCTCAGGCGCGCCCTCTAGCTGACGTAAATTCATTGCCATATCCATGAATTGCGGCATTAGCATCAGATTCAACCAATCCGTCGGCGCGTACATAATGTCTAACATGTGCATGTGCATATCCATATACGTCGGCGTTAACCGGCAGCGATAAGCACCTTTTGAACAACCATTGTTAACAATCGCCAAATCATTAACGACGTTTTCACCATGCAACATGTCACCGGCTTGTCGGCTATACATATAGCGATAACCCAGCATATACGCGCCTGGCTCGCTCATCATATGATCGAACATCACACCAGCAGGACTTGCTGCATGATGCCCATGCCCGCTATGATGATGGTGCTGATGACCCGCATCAGGCAGCGCTTGATCCAGCGCTGCTAAATTAACGTTTAATTCGGCATTCGCCATAAACGCATTAAAATCGCTATAACCGCCTTCGCCGCTACCGTCTAATTTTAATGAACCTGCATGGATATAGTATTCAAAGCCTGCTTCTAAGCTAATCGCTTTAGATAATTGCTTGACCACCGTCACGCCACCACTTAAAGCGCCATAACCCGACAAGCGTTGATCGCTAGAAAAATTAGCAGGTAACAACGCTTTATCAAAATAAGTGGTGGTCACTTGTCCTGTGGTTTCATCAAATACCGATGTGGAATAGGCTTGTTTAGACAGTAAATAGGGAGCATAAAAATTCGCCGCTGTTTGTGAGCAATAACGTATACGCGGCGTAATCGTCCAAGTATTCCCCCAAGGCTGTACCCACTCAGCGTCAAACGTATGGGCATTAATATCCCAATCGTCATGATAATAACGGTAACCCACATGCAATGAGGCATCAAACGGGCTAATATGCTGAACAAAACGCGTGCTAAAGTTAAACTGATTACGCTCATCAGGACGCTGCTCTAGCATCGCTTTAACATTACCGGTTAATAGTGAGCTGGTTTGCTTAGGGTCAACAAAAACTATCGTGGTGACTTTATAAGGATTTTCTAAATAACCGCTGCTATGGCTAAAACCAAAACTGGTTTCAAACAACGATGCCTTAGTTAAGACCTGCGATAAGCCTAAATTCAGTGACCAATCGCTTCTATCGCCATGTAAAATTCGCATCGCGCCTTGCTGCTCAATTTGGTCGGCATAAGGCATGTCAATTAATGAGGCGAGTGCAATATTGGTAATATAAGGACTCGCGTCGTGGTCAATAATAGCAGCGGTCGCACTGTCGGTATAGCTCGCACCGATGTTTAATGTCGTAAGCTTTTGGTTAAAGTCCCAACGCGTATTCACATTACCAAAATGCGATTCATAGTCGTTCTCTATTGAAAGCCCACCGCCTATATCCAGCGCACTCTCATCCCACTCATAACCGAGTTTAAAATCGCCTTGTTTGCGCGTTTCTGGTGAAGCGGTCGATAACACATGCACAATACGCTCATCAGGGCCGATTAACGGGCCGCCGTTATCGCCGTAGCGTAATGGCGTAAAATTTTTATCAAGCTTTATTTGACCCGTCATATACGGAGAAGCGCCAACGGTTACGATACGACCGGTAGTCGTAGCCGCTCGCACCGAGCGATTGCCTCTATTCACTAAAGGCGAAGTCGTGACCGGCGTCGCGCCTGACCAAGTGTCTTGCACATAATTAAACGCAAACTTGATTCTATCGGTTAAGCTGATTCTAGCATGACCTAATAAGCTCTCTGCTTCGATAGGATTCGCATTGTTAGGTACAGTATATAACTGGCGCTGACTCTCTTGATAATGACCGTATTGAAAACCCACCTCATCATCAGCGTGCGCCGCTTCTGGTTGCAACACCAGACCAGGCAAGGCCATAGCCGCTACTGTTAACGCGTGCGTCACCGAAGAACAAACTGGCCTATTAACCGGTAGCTGTTTTTTCCAATGTTTAATAGCAACCACAACCACCGCCTTTCGCCGCCGAACCACCTGAAGCCGACTCGCGGCTACCATAGATATGCTCTCTAAACGCGCTTTGATAAGGATGAGGCTCTAACGCCATAGACGGCTTAGCAAGAATACCGCGTTGCCAAGGTGTTACCGCTTGGCACGCAGATAAGCATAAATACGCAAAGACGAGCATCCCTGCAAGCGATGGATTTTTTAACACGCAAACTCCACTAAGGTTCGGCTAATAAAGATTTGACTAACGCAATTATCTCATCGGTTTCGCCAGGCTTAAACCCTAAATGTATATGACGCACGACACCTTTACGGTCAATGATGTATGAAGAAGGCATAGCTTTTACACCAAAATCCTGTGCGCATTGCTGATTTTGACTATCGCTAGCAATGCTGAATTCAGGAGGAACTTTAGCTAAAAAATTATCGGCATCGGGCGTGTTTTCATCTAAGTTCACACCGATAATCGTTAGACCTTGCTCTTTATAAGCTTTATTTAAGGTATTTAAAAATGGAAACGACTTAGCACAGGGCGCACACCAAGACGCCCAAAAATCGACATAAACTACTTTGCCTTGGTATTGTTTTAAATTAAACGAATCGCTGGTGCCAAACGTCGTTAATTGACAATCAGGAATAGGTTGTGCTTGTTCAATAGCCTCAGATGCCGAACAACCGATGCTCAATATGGCTAAAATCAAGCAACGAAAAAAAACTGACTTCATAGTTATTATTATAAATAGGATAGCGTGGAAAAAAAGCTAACACTTCTTGTGTGTTGTACATCATTATTGATCTTGTAAAGCAACAGGATCGGTCGTTCCGGTATGAGCACCTGTTGCGGTCACACAATGAACTTCTAAGTTATAGACCTCTTCATCAGCACCGGTTTTATCAACCGATAACAAATAATCGCCATTCCCGCCTTTAAGTTTAACCGGACGACTAAACGCTTCGTCACCATCAACCAAATCAGTGACATTACGCACTTGCTCGCCCTTAGACACTTGCACGCTTAACAATGACGGATGTATCGGTGCTTGGTCGCTAATTTCGACAGCGAGGTAATCGGTTGCCCCGGTACCATCATCAAAACAGCGTACTTGATATAAATCAACCGCAGCTGCTGATTTTCCCAAAAACCCCGCCATTTCATGAGCATGAGCATTCATACCCATAGCACTATAGACAATGACCGTTACCGCTAAGATACGATAATCAACAAGCTTCATAATGAACTACCCTCCAAACGTTAAACAGGCAAATCACTGGTTTTGCACCGTAGCAATCGACACTCCCGTAGCCTTACCAGTACTATTTATGCAACTGTAACTTAACGTATACAGCTCAGCACCGCTTTCGGTTTTATTCACTCTAACCTCATAAACGCCATCGCCACCTTGCACAATCGCAGCCGGACTGGCCTTAGTATCGCCATCTTTAGCATCGGTAGTATTTTTCGCCTTAATGCCTTTAATCACTTGCACGCTTAGCATAGGCGATGCGACGGGTACTAAATCCGTAATTTTGACGTTTAAACTGCTCGTCGCGCCATTGGCATTCGTTGAACACGTCACACGATAATAATCCGTAGCACTACTGCTGGTTCCTAAAGAGCCTTTTTTACTATCTGCGTGACAAACAACAACCGGTAGCAGCAACAAAGCCAGAACCCATGCATTAATCTTGCTCTTTTGATTTTTCATAGTTACTCCATAAGTGAACGGTTTTAAATTCGCTATTGATCAGTTAATTGAACAATTTCAGTGCCTGTATGCTGATTGTCATTAGTCATGCAATGATATTGAATCTGATAATTCTCAACCCCGGCAGATGTTTTATCGACGGTCACATAATAAAATTCATCTGCATTGCCTTTTACGCTAAGTTCAGGACTATAAGCAGCGTCGGCATCCACCGCATCGGTAGTATTAAACGCTACATTTCCTACTGCGACTTGTAAACTGAGTTTTGGTGACGCTTTAGGGTTAGTATCCTGAACCGAAATATCAAGATAACCATTCGGGCCAAAACCATCATCAAAACAATGTACTTGGTATTGATCAATTGCCGAAGCTACTTCTCCTAAAGAACCCGATTGATCATGAGCATAGCTAAGTTTAGCAAACGTTATTATCAGCAATGAAAACACTAGATGCTGAACTCGTAGTTTATGATTTGTATTCATAACAATCCTGTGAAGCAAAAATGCCCATTAAATCATAAAGATTTAATGGGCATCAGATTTTATCCAAAAATTAGATAACTAGGCTTATTCAAAAGCTTTACCAGGAGCAGCACCTGGGTAGGCGCCTTGCTTAATAGTCAAGTATTTATCAATATCAGCTCCACTTGGCTCAACAACCACATCATAGCTTTCACCATTACATGCAGCGGGTAATGGATTGGTTGTTAAATTACGCGTCACAGTAAACAACGGCCAGAAGCTCTTGCCGTTACCTTGCTCAGACAAATTACCTTCAGTCATACCCATAGTTTCACGACTATTTGGCATAATCGCATGGTCAGGGCCTGTCATGCTATAGAGTACGCTACCGGTATCAGTACCCATCCAAACATCTTTACGCGCTGCATCGTGTTTTTTACCACCGCCGCGTTTGCACCAGTTGGAAACAGCGACGCGAACGATTAGATTTTGTGCACATGATGTTGTTTTAAATGTTGGCACGTTAAATTTAAATGCTGATAAGCCTGTAGTGCTAACA
>CAWUNX010000102.1:0-10328 GCA_963923905.1 uncultured Methylocucumis sp. | reverse complement strand
AGTTGAACTTTAGAGTTAGTTTAGACTATTTGATGATTTATGCACCAACGCCTATAAAAGTGCCTGTTGTTTCAAGCAACAACAGGCAGGATTGAGCGACTATTTTTTGATGATAACCTTATCATCGATAGTTAACTCGGTAATTCCACCAATAGAGCTGCTAACGGTACAACTGGCTTTCTTAAAGCCACCTTTATTCGCATTTTCGCCTGTCCATTTTAATGTCACATAAGTTTCTTTATCACTTTGCGTTTCAGCGGCGAAATATACTTGCTCGCCCGTTTCTTTTAAAATAGCCGCTGGACATTTCTTACTAGCCATTTCTTGAATGGCAACATAGTTACGAATCATCGATGCTGCTTCTATTTGTTCTTTGGATTCATTTTTACTGGTGCCAACGACAATAAAACCCACTGCAAAAGCCCCGAGTACTGCAATAATTATTTTAGTTGTTTCAGACATTGCTCTCTCCTCTGTTTTAATAAAGTAACCGTCATCGGTCTTGCTTAGTATATAACGTTTTTCTGAATTAGAATTCTATCCCTTGCTCAGCCTTAATACCTTGCTCAAACGCATGTTTGATTTTGCCCATTTCAGTGACTGTATTCGCAATAGCAATCACTTCGGGCGCAGCATCACGGCCTGTTAATACGAGGTGTAAGCCTTTAGGTTTATGGTGTTCAATAAAGTCTGCGATTTCTTGCCCAGAAATCCATTGATAACTACTGCAATAATTAATTTCATCGAGCACGATTAAATCAAACTCATCAGAAATTATCTTAGCTTGGCACAATTCCCAAATACCACGACTGGTTTTTATATCTTGCTCGGGGTTTTTGGTATCCCAAGTAAAACCATCGCCTAATGCATGCCATTCGATGTTGGCAAACTGTTGCGCGGCTTTTTGTTCGCCAGTTTGCCATTGGCCTTTAATAAACTGAATGACGCAGACTTTCATGCCCCAGCCTGCCGCTCTAAAAACCATGCCGAAGGCACTGGATGATTTACCTTTGCCCGTGCCCGTATGCACAAGCACTAGGCCTTGGCGTTTATCTTTGGATTTCATAATGATTGATGGATGGAAGAAAATAACGGCGCTTATTTTAACGCAGTTGATGGGAGGCTGTTGATAAACACGCATAGAGAGGCTATGCGTGTTTGGATGTGGGGATTATAGGATAAAATCAGAGGTTTTTAGTATCGGTGCAATACCAGTAAATTGAACCAGTTCTGTTGCAACATAATCGCCATTCAGGGAGGCGTAAAGATTACCGTTGGGATATTGATAAAGCTCTCCAATGACCGTTATAAAAACCCCTTGGCCTTTGAATACAAAATCCTGTTTACCGGGTAGTAATGGGTTTGCGTCTATACTGGATAAATCGATTTTATCCCCAGGATTCATGTCAGCAATCGTTTTAGTGTTAGTAAAATCGGCGCTTGAGGTAAATTTGAAGCGGTCATTACCTTCGCCACCAGTTAATGTGTCTGCTCCAGTGCCGCTTTTTAAAATATCCGAGCCTTCGCCACCGAATAATTGATCACTGCCATAGCCGCCTTGCAAGGTGTCATTACCTGCTAAGCCGTTTAACATGTCATTGCCATTACCGCCGTTTAGCACTTCGGCGTTATTCGTGCCGGTTAAGTTGAGGTTAGGCGTTGCAATAAATACTAAGGAATTGGGCGTGGTTTCTGTTAGTAAACTATCCGTTTGAACAAGTAAAATCTGGTCAGCTTTGCTGTCGCCATTAATATCAAAACCTAGTTTATTATTGCCAAGTTGGGCGATTTGCTTAGGTATGCCGGTAAATGATTGACCTGCACCGACAAAGTGGTAGCTGCTTAAAGCGCTAAAATCAATTTTATCGCCTTCGGCAAAATCCTTTATTTCTTCGCGCTGATGTCGAGTACCCCTAATGTCTATAATTGACGAATATTTGAAAACATCATCGCCTTGAGCGCCAGTTAGTGTATCAAGCCCAGCACCACCGATTAAGGTGTCATTGCCATAATCGCCGTATAACTTATCATCACCCATAGTGCCAATTAAAGTGTCAGTGCCGTAACCGCCATGTAACTCGTCCTCTCCCATACCGCCCATTAATAAATCACTGCCTTCTTGACCGTATAGCGTATCGTTACCAATGTCGCCCGTTAATTCATCAGGTTTATCGGTTCCATTTAACATCTTATTGCTAATCGCTTGAAATATTAAAGAGCCAGGCGAAGTTTCTGCAAGATTTAAGTGACCGTCAAGCACTAGTACGCGCTGATTAAATCCAATACCATCACTATCAATGATAATATGAGTTTTATAGTCACCTTGCTCTATGCTAATTTCATGACCATTACCGCTTAAGGAATGACCAATGCCGACAAAGTGATAGTCCGTCAAGGTGCTTAAATCAATTTTATCGCCTACCGAGAAATCGTTAATGGTATCGATGTCTCCATATATGGAATAAACTGAAACTTCATCTAGCGAACGAAAAACAAACCAATCTTGGCCTTTACCGCCAATTAACGTGTCGTTTCCTAGACCGCCATATAATGTGTCTTTACCTTCGCCGCCTGATATAACATCGTCGCCACTTAAACCCGAAAGTGAATCGTCACCGGCACTACCCGTGATGGTGTCGTTACCATGGCCCGCTATTAACGTATCGTTGCTGCTTGTTCCTATTATTTCTTGGCTTATGGCAGTGGTGAAAATAAGTGAACCTGGGTGTTGTTCTTCGAGAATTATCTGAGAAACAGATTGAATTTCCACTTGATAGTTGGCTTCTTGGTCGCCATCGGTATCAATGGCTAAGTAATGATTGTTAGAAGGCCAATTGTTTTGGTAAATTCTGATTTCGTTGCTTTGACCAGTAAAATGCTGACCAACGCCAACGAATTTAAAGCCTTTTAGCGCCGACAAGTTGATTGAGTCCCCAGGTTCAAAGTCAGTGATGATTTCCGTTGCATCAGCAGCGGTAAAATCGGTTAATGCTTGATATTTAAAAACATCTTTACCTGGTCCGCCCGTGAGTTGATCTCTGTCATCTCCACCAACTAACGTATCATTACCTTGACCACCTAATAATGAATCACGGCCTCTACCTCCGGAGAGTCGGTCGTTGCCTTCTTCCCCTGATAAGGTGTCGTTACCGTGCCCACTGGTTAAGGTATTGTTGCGGCCATCGCCATATAAAACTAGGTTTGGTACGAGCTGAAACTGTTGGCTGCCAAGCTTAGTTTCTTCAAGGATAAAATGATTAGTAGAGACCAGCTTTAAGGTGAAATCTTCATGTTTATCACCATTAGTATCTATTTTGATGAAACTATCAGCATTGTTTGCACTGCTTTGGACGATGATAAGTTGGTTTTTAGTGCCGTTAAATTCTTGAATGCTATTTTTGAAATAAAGTTTAGCGACAGCGCTAAAATCAACGGTGTCACCAACGGTGAAGTCCATAATCGTGTCGAGAGTAATTGGCTGAATATCCTCACCAGAAAAGACAAAAATATCATTGCCTGTGCCACCGCTTAATTCGTCATTACCTAAACCACCTATTAATGTGTCATTACCAGCGCCGCCGTTTAACTCATCCGTGCTATTACCACTTTGTAAAATATCATTACCACCAACACCTATCAGTTTATCTTTACCTGCGCCACCAATTAATGTGTTGTTTTGTTGGTTACCTGTTAAATTTAAATTCTTTGCTCCCACTAAAACGTTTGATCCGGGTATTGTTTCGGTCAATGACGGAATCTCTGTGTTGCCAATATTAATATTCACGAGATAGTCACTCGCCTTGTCGCCGTTAACATCAAAGCCTAGCCAAAGAGTATGGAAAAAACCATAAACACGATACTCACCTGGTATGCCAGAAAAATATTGTTCGCCAATGAACGTTAAGCCTGGTATTGCTATTTCAATTCTGTCGCTAGGGGTAAAATCAGTTATGCTGGAATCAGGAAAGGGGTATGGCGCACCCAGGCCGGTAAAACGAAACCGGTCTGCGCCATTACCACCAGTTAACGTATCTTCACCAAATTGACTTATCAACAGGTCATTACCTTCACCTCCATTCAACTCATCATCACCTGCACCACCTATCAGCGTGTCATTGCCTATAAGCCCAAATAAACTATCGTGTCCTGGGCCACCTTCAAACTTTTCGTTAGCATCTGTGCCAGTTAAACGCTGGTTTTTAGCGATAATCAATATCCGAGGGTCAGTAACTAAGGCATCTATAGAGAGTAATTCGCTAAGATAAAGCGCATTGTCTTCTTCGCCATCACCATCGCTGTCTATAGAAAGATAGCTTGCCAATTTTTTAATACTTGAATCAGCAATGTCTAAGGTTTCGAATATTGTTAGTTGATAAGTTGCTATGCGTATTTCACCTGCTTTACCGCTAAATTGCTGGTTACCAATAAATTGTGCAGAGGGTATTTGGGTAAAACTAATACGATCATCTTCATT
This sequence comes from uncultured Methylocucumis sp., assembly GCA_963923905.1. Classification (GTDB taxonomy): domain Bacteria; phylum Pseudomonadota; class Gammaproteobacteria; order Methylococcales; family Methylomonadaceae; genus Methylovulum. The sequence goes on along the minus strand of CAWUNX010000102.1, from coordinate 5,854 downwards.
AAAATCCACTAGCCTATCACCATTAGCCTCGCTAAACGTTTGGAAGCGGAATACATCAACGCCATCACCGCCGTGCAAGCTGTCGGCACCTGTGCCACCTTCTAAGGTGTCATTGCCATCGCCGCCTGATAATAAATCAGTACCGGTACTGCCGCTTAACACATCATTGCCTTGGTAACCGTATAACGTATCTGAGCCGTTTGTGCCGGTGAGCGTGTCATTATTTGTTGTACCTAGTTGAATAGCCATTATTATGCCTCGTGGATGTTGTGTGCGGCGTAGTTTATAGAATAACAAAAATTAATACTAAGTTTATTTTGTAAGAAAAGCTCAATCCAATGCGTAACTCTAATTCTATCGTTATATAAACGGTATAAGCAGTCATTACTAGTGTTTGTAATAAGTTTTGATTGAGCGGAGCTGAGGATGTTGAGTTTTTGGGTTACCAACTTAAGATGGGACAGGTTATTCAGAACACATAACGCCAGGGATGGCGTGTAGTAGGGCAACGCAGGAGCAGTTGCCGAGGACGCCGTAAATACGTCCATGTAGGTTTGGCGGCAGCATCCCTGCTGCCCACACCTGCGCTCTAAACGCCCTGTCCCGTCCTAAGTGTGTAGCCAGTTTTTGCTTGCGTAGGCGTTTTAATTCAGTAGTTGAAGTTGTTAATCGCCACGTCTATAGATGCGCAGTGGCGTGTTATATAGGCCACCACGTGTTGGTAAGTATTTCTGTGGTTACAGCGTAGAGCGAACAACGAGTATTCGTAAGCAAGCTTGGCTGTGATACGCCCCACGTTTCGCATATAATCAACCCTCTTTATTGTAGTTTCCCAACATTATGAACACAGATTCGTTGTTGGACATTAACTTGTCCACACAGACGCTTACTTTGATTTTAGAGAATCGACCACTTAAGGTTTATCAGGTGTCTACCGCTAAAAACGGGCCAGGCGAGGTAAAAGGTAGCGAATGCACACCGCGTGGCTGGCATAAAATACGCGCTAAAATTGGCGCAGATTGTCCTGTGGATACCGTTTTCGTAGGTAGGCGTCCAACGGGTGAGTTGTATTCGGCCGCGTTAGCCGCACAATTTCCTAAGCGTGATTGGATACTCACGCGTATTCTTTGGTTATCGGGTGTCGAGCCGGGTATTAACCGCTATGGCAACGTTGATACTGCTTGGCGTTATATCTACATTCATGGTACACCCGATAGCGTTGCTTTAGGTGTGCCCGGTTCGCACGGTTGTGTACGCATGGCGAATGCTGATTTAATCGAGTTATTTAAGCAAATACCGATAGGTTTTCCGGTTTGGTTGCATGAGTAATGCGCGTATTGCCTTAGGTGTTGAATATTTAGGTGGGCGTTATTCCGGTTGGCAAAGACAAACACATAGTCTTAGTGTTCAAGCGGAATTAGAGCGTGCTTTAAGCAAAATCGCTAATCATCAGGTGACGGTAACGTGTGCCGGGCGTACCGATGCGGGGGTTAATGCGTATGAGCAAGTCGTTCATTTTGATACCGTAGCGAAGCGTAAAGACGATGCTTGGGTGTTAGGTGTCAATAGCCAGTTACCGGATGACATTCGTATTCTATGGGCTAAAACCGTGGCGCCGGATTTTCATGCGCGTTATAGCGCCTATGCTCGGTATTATCGTTATCTTATTTACAATCGAACGGTTCGTTCGGCGTTAAATTATCAGCAAGCGTGTTGGCATTACCCACTGCTTGCCGAAGACTTGATGCAGCATGCAGCTCAGCATTTATTAGGACACCATGATTTTACGTCGTTTAGAGCGGCGGCATGTCAATCCCATAGTGCTATGCGCGCGATGTATGTGTTAGATGTTATTAGGCAAGGCGATTATGTGATTATTGATGTATGCGCCAATGCCTTTTTATATCACATGGTGCGCAATATCGTTGGCGTGTTAATGGCGATAGGTTCAGGCAAACAACCGCCGGATTGGACGTTGCATTTATTAGCCATTAAAAACCGCAGTCAAGCAGGGCTCACCGCACCGGCGCAAGGGCTTTATTTAGCCGGGGTGTATTATCCAGAGCACTTCGGCTTGCCTAAGCATTCGTTATTCAATCGTTTACCCAGTGATATTAAGCGGTTTGATTAGCGTTTTGCTATTTCGCTTTTTACCGGTAGATTACATTAATGGTTATGTAATGATTCCGTGTCATTTTAGGTCTGCCGTTGTTGAGTCGTTTAAGCTAAGCAAGATAGGATGACATGGTTAGCTATTTATTTTGAATGGGAAAGGTTTATGTTCCAGCAGTTAAGTTTTTGGGTGCACGGTAATGCTGATCATCAAGATGGGATTATCGCGCTATTGGCTAATTTATTAGCTTTTTTAGAAGGAACGACGAGTAATGGGCCAGGGGGGATTCTTCCCGCTTTGTTGCCTGGCTTAACGGCAATGGCTAATTTTCATCCGTTAGTTGTGCATTTTCCTATCGCGTTGTTATTCACTTTTTTAGCGGTTGAGGTATTAGCGTTAATTCTTAAAAAGCCTGCATGGCGCGATGCGGCGACGGTGATATTAGTGGCTGGTGCATTAGGCGCAGTTATTGCTGTTATAGCGGGTTTTAACGCGGCGAATTCAATTGAGCACGGCGGTAATGTACATGAAATTATGGAAAATCATGAACATATCGGTGTTATAGTCATGGCGTTAGCGGTAGTTTTAGCGCTATGGCGGTTATCCATAGGTAAACCGTTATCAAGTGGCGCCAATACCTTATTTTTAATTATTTCGGTAGTTATGTGCTTACTATTAAGCTTTGGCGCTGATTTAGGTGGCTTAATGGTTTATCAGTACGGTGTGGCGGTGAAGGCGGTGACCGTTACTGATACCAGTCATAGCCACGGTGAACACTAATCTAATGCCAATCGCCCGTCAAACGCGCGCGTGCCATAGCCGCTGGGGTTAGGCTTTTATAGACGACATCACGCAATTTATGAATAAACGTGGTGTAAACATATTGCCAGTCCAGGCGCGCTGTCGTGATGGCTGCTTGCTTAGCGAATGCTCGCCGCAATGGCGTGTTAATAGCTAAGCGCATAGCCGAATCAATAAATGCAGCTTCATCGTGTAACGTGACGAGAGCGCCATTGTCGCCGTTATTCATTAATTCAGCGGCGGCAGCGTAGTCGTAAGCTACGACACATAAGCCGCTCGCCATCGCTTCTGAGGTCACATTGCCATAGGTTTCAGTGACGCTAGGAAATAAAAATAAATCGCCCGAGGCATAATGCTCCGCTAACTCAACACCGGTTTTACTGCCTGTAAATATCGCATACGGGCAGGTTTGTTGCAGCTTTTCTTTAAGCGGCCCGTCGCCGACTAACACCAAACGAGCGCGATTAATGTGTTGGCGAATGTGACTAAATGCATTGATTACTAAGTCAATATTTTTTTCTGCCGCGATGCGGCCTACATGAATCACAATAACATCGTCTTCAGTAACGTCCCACGATGCGCGTAAATCATTAGAGCGACGCTTTGGATTGTATAACCGCGTATCTACGCCACGCGCTAATAAGGCTAAGTTGTTATAACCATCCTGCGCTAGCTCTTGAATTAACCGTTGCGTCGGCACAAACGTTGTCGCCGTTGCGTTATGCAAACTGCGTAAGTGCGTAGCCATCATGGTTTGTAAAAAACCAGCACCGTAGTGCGCCATATAATGATGGAAGTTGGTATGAAACGAGCTGGTGACTGGGATGTTAAGGCGCTTAGCCACCATAATTGCTGCCCACCCTAAAGGACCTTCTGTTACGACATGGACAATATCCGGTTTATGCAGGCGTAATTGCAGAAATAAGGTCAGAAGGTTTGGTAAGCCGATGTTTAAACCGTGATAGCCTGGAATCGGAATGCCGTTGACTAATTGCTCGGTAAATAACAGTTCGTGCTTAGGATAATCATTGCTGCCTTGCTTAGGCCGGAACAGTAATACGTTGTGTTGGTGGCTGCGTAGGCCCTCTACCAGCTTACCGACAGTCATGGCAACACCATTAATTTCAGGTGGAAAAGTTTCGGTAACAATGGCTATCTGCATAAAAGTGGGTGCTGTGTTTAAGTCATAGTGGTGTGAATATTAGATTAAAATCAGATGACACTTTTATTAATAACGCAGAATAGTTTTAGTTATTTTAGGTAATCAACGTAAAGTCAAAAGAGTAATGACATAGATTTCTCACTTAGCAAATTAATGTAAACTTTAAGGAAGAAATTATTTTAAAGCATAAAGGGGGAGGGTGATTGGACAAAGCAACGCGAGCTATGGACATCGCTATAGCAAAATGTATCTTCCACTTAAGCAACAAAACCTATAGCATGTTTCATAAAAATTCTCCGAGTCGCTTGTTGAAATTGTGTGCAGAGGCTACTAAGAAAGATTCATGATATAAGGTTATTAGCAGATGCAGCCTACTTCTCCAAATATGTATGACATTTCCTTCATCCACAGTGTCAAACATTACTTAACAAATTTCGTCGCCAATTTCCCAGGTTTCGTCTATATCTGTGCCGTTCTATTCGCGGATCTTCCAACGATGAAAAAGCTTCCTGTAAACTTAACGCCAATTGCTACTTCCCAAAATGTTTAGTATCTCATTTTTAGGCTGAATTTATATGCGCTTGCCCTGGGTTTGAGACGGTAAAGCATTGAGGTTTTGGTCATTAGGCTTTATTTGTCATCGTTGGGTATCATTGAAAATCTAATGCCCTAGGTTTGGGCTTTGAAGTGGTCGTAGCTTCTCATTCTTAGTTTTCAAATCTTAAGCTTTTATAAGGGGGTGGCGGATTTTCCTTGCTGTCTTTTGGTGAAAAACTGTTTATTTGCGTCAAAAATCCAGACTTTAATACACCCGGTCTGGTACAATTCTAAAATTCACTGTAAGCACTTCGTAGATGTTAAATTTTCTTGGCGCATATCGGTTTTTAATTCCTTAACTAATGAGTATCTTTTGATGACTAAATCGGAAAATATTTATTTGATTGGCCTCATGGGCGCCGGTAAAACGACGATAGGGCGCCAGCTCGCCAAAGCACTCGGTGTACCTTTTTATGATAGTGATAAAGCTATTGAAGAAAGAACGGGTGTTGATATTCCAACTATTTTTGAATTTGAAGGAGAAGAAGGCTTTAGGGAGCGTGAGCAAAAAATGCTGCAACAATTAACGGCAATGCAAGGTATTGTATTAGCAACAGGAGGTGGCGCAATTTTACGTGAGGAAAATCGGCGCATGTTAAGTCAGAATGGTTTTACGGTGTATTTAAATTGCGCAATAGAAAAATTATTAGAGCGCACGCGCAAGGATACGCAACGCCCATTACTGAAAACCGATAATCCAAAACAGCGTTTAGAAACGTTATTTGCTCAACGCGAGCCGCTTTATCTGGCCTGTGCTGATTTTAAAATCGATACGGGCATTATGCCTAGTCGTGACGTTGTCGAGCATATTTTAACGGCGTTTCGTGACGCTCAGCCTTAATTATTATGACAACGTTAAATGTAGAACTCGCTGAGCGCAGTTATCCTATTTATATTGGTGCTGGCTTACTCAGTCAAACTGAGTTATTTCAACGCCACATTCAATCTAAGCAAGTCTTAGTCGTTACTAACTCAACGGTAGCTCCGTTGTATTTGGCTCAAGTATTAGCCCATTTACAGGCTTATCAAGTTGCGCAAGTGGTCTTGCCCGATGGCGAGCAATATAAAAATTTGCAGCATATCAATCAAATTTACGACCAGTTGTTAACGCAAAAATTTAGCCGCAACGCAACGTTAATCGCATTCTGTCTCTTATACACATCTCCGAGCCCACGAGACCA
>CAWUNX010000101.1:0-10332 GCA_963923905.1 uncultured Methylocucumis sp. | reverse complement strand
GCCGAAGGCATCCCACCGAAACCATTAGATGCCAAACAAACGGCTGAATTATGTGAGTTAATTAAACAACCGCCTGTAGGAGAAGAAAGTTTTATCCTCGATTTACTTGTTAATCGTATCCCGGCAGGTGTCGATGAAGCTGCCTATGTCAAAGCCGGTTTTTTAACGGCGATTGCTAAAGGTGAAGTGTCAGCGCCGATTTTAACGCCAGAAAAAGCCACTGAATTATTAGGCACAATGCTAGGCGGTTATAACGTTGCGCCGTTAATTGATTTACTCGATTACGCCGACTTAGCGCCTATTGCGGCAAAAGCCTTAGCCCATACGTTGTTAATTTTCGACGCGTTTCATGATGTTGAAGCCAAAGCCAATGCAGGTAACGCCTTTGCTAAACAAGTTATACAAGCCTGGGCCGATGCCGAATGGTTTGTCAGTAAACCTAGCGTACCGGAAAAATTAACCGTGACGGTTTTTAAGGTGACTGGTGAAACTAATACCGATGATTTATCTCCGGCCCCCGATGCTTGGTCGCGCCCCGATATTCCGTTACATGCTAAAGCCATGTTAAAAATGCCGCGCGAAGGCATTAGCAACCCTATTGCCCAAATCGAGGAGCTGAAGCAAAAAGGCTTCCCAGTCGCGTATGTTGGCGATGTCGTTGGCACAGGTTCATCGCGTAAATCAGCGACTAACTCGGTGTTATGGCATACCGGTGACGACATACCGTTTATTCCTAATAAACGCGAAGGCGGTGTTTGCATAGGCGGCAAAATCGCGCCGATTTTCTTTAATACCATGGAAGATTCGGGTGCATTACCGTTTGAATGCGATGTCACTAATATGGCAATGGGTGATGTCATTGATATTTACCCGTATCAAGGTGTGGTAAAACGCCATGATAGCGATGAGGTGTTATGTCAGTTTCAATTAAAAACCGATGTGTTATTAGATGAAGTACAAGCCGGTGGCCGTATTCCGTTGATTATTGGTCGTGGTTTGACGGATAAAGCCCGTAAAATGCTAGGTTTATCAGTATCAGACGTATTCCGTCGGCCACAAGCGATGGCAGATAGCGGCAAAGGCTATACGTTGGCTCAGAAAATGGTTGGTCAAGCCTGTGGTGTTGCGGGTATCCGGCCAGGCACTTATTGCGAACCGCACATGACCACTGTCGGCTCGCAAGACACTACAGGGCCTATGACGCGCGATGAATTAAAAGATTTAGCGTGTTTAGGTTTCTCGGCAGATTTAGTGATGCAATCGTTTTGTCATACTGCGGCCTACCCAAAACCGGTTGATGTTGCCATGCATCACAGTTTACCGGATTTCATCATGAATCGCGGTGGCGTATCGTTACGGCCTGGCGACGGTATTATTCATTCTTGGTTAAATCGCATGTTATTACCCGATACTGTGGGTACGGGCGGTGATTCACATACGCGTTTTCCTATTGGCATTTCTTTTCCAGCCGGGTCTGGTCTAGTCGCGTTTGCCGCTGCGACCGGTGTCATGCCATTGGATATGCCTGAGTCGGTATTAGTGCGGTTTACCGGCACTATGCAACCCGGCATTACCTTACGTGATTTAGTGAATGCGATTCCGTATGCCGCTATTCAAAGAGGTTTGTTGACTGTTGCCAAACAAGGCAAGAAGAATGTGTTTTCAGGCCGCATCTTAGAAATCGAAGGTTTACCGGATTTAAAAGTTGAGCAAGCGTTTGAGTTATCGGATGCCTCTGCCGAACGCTCGGCAGGTGGTTGTACAATTAAGCTGAATGAAGCCCCGATACGGGAGTATTTAAACTCTAACATTACTTTGCTGAAATGGATGATTGCCCAAGGTTATGGTGATGCTCGCACGATAGAACGTCGTATTAAAGCGATGCAAGACTGGTTGGCGAATCCGGTGTTATTGCAAGCTGATTCGGATGCGGAATACTATGAAATCATTGAGATTAATATGGATGAGATTAAAGAGCCCTTATTGGCCTGTCCAAATGACCCCGATGATATTAAACCGTTGTCAGAAGTCGCAGGCACACAGATTGATGAAGTATTCTTAGGCTCATGCATGACCAACATCGGTCATTTCCGTGCGGCGGGTAAGCTGTTAGAACAGCACAAAGCGCAATTGCCTACCCGCTTATGGGTAGTTCCACCGACTAAAATGGATCAAAACCAATTAGTGGAAGAAGGCTATTACGGTACGTTTGGCAAAGTGGGGGCCCGCACAGAAATGCCGGGTTGTTCATTATGCATGGGCAACCAAGCCCGTGTAGCGGATGGTGCGACCGTTGTTTCTACATCCACTCGAAACTTTCCAAACCGGTTAGGTAATGGCGCTAATGTGTTCTTAGCCTCGGCAGAACTAGCCGCCGTGTGTTCATTGTTAGGCAGGATTCCTACCGTTGCTGAATACTTGCAATACGCCGGACAAATCAATTCAAGCGCTGAAGATACTTATCGCTATCTGAATTTTAATTTGATGGATAGCTACCAAGAGACTGTCGCTTAAGTTGTATGAGTTTATGATGCGCTGACGCAAGAAAGCGCATCATATTGCCAGCCCTTAATCCAGTAAAAAATCTTCTCAACAGCCCCTAATATTTATTCCTTAACTTAATGGCAGCGCGCCGCAATTACTCAGCGTCGCCATAATTCATGCAGCTTGTTCAAATTGGCAAAGGCTTCTGTGTGGTAGACGGGTGATAGGCTAATCGCTTGTTCTAAATATTGCTCGGCATCGCCATAATTGCCGTCAAGCATAAAAATATAACCGATATTATTGTAAGCCGATGCTTTATCAGTCGCTTTTTGAAAGGTTAATAACGCTTCTTGCGTTTTTCCTTGCCGAGTTTGTAACAGCGCTAAATTTTGTAGGGCAGGGGAATAATTGTCTTCTAACCGTAATGCCTCGCGGTAGTCGTGTTCTGCCTCTGCCCAATGTCCAGCCAAATAATGCGAATAACCGCGATTATTCAATAATTGTGCGGAGTGCGGCAAAATCTTCAAAGCTCGTTGGTAATAAGTTAAGGCGGTTGCGTATTGCTGTTGCTGGTCATATAACAACGCCAAACCGTTGGCGCAACGCCAGCACGACGGGTCTTTGTTGAGCGCGCTTTTCAATAAAGGCAAAGCTTGCTCGCGTTGGTGTTGTTGAATTAACACTAAGCCAAGTCCAGTTAGAGCCGCAATATTATCGGCTTGTTGCTTCAAGGCCAGGCGGTAGGCTTCTTCAGCTAAATTTAAATTATGTTTATTGGCGTGTATTAGACCGACTTTACTGAGTAACTCAGCGTTATTCGGCTGTAAATTTAACGACTTAACAAACAACGCTAAAGCCGCATCGTTATTGCCTGCCGCTAATTCCTGATTCCCGCGTGTTGCGAAAGACTGCCATGATTCCGCTTCGGCTTGATGGTCGTCAATAGCGGTACTGGCGCAGCTTGCAAGCGCTAAATAAAATAAAGAACACATTAAATGCTGTAGTAATCGTCTGGGAATGTGCATGGTAAGTGTACGTCTATCGAGTAAAAATCAGCATCAGCTTTATCGCTGCCGGACCTAAGGCAATGCAGAAAAAACCGGGAAAAAAGCAAAATACCATAGGAAAAATCATTTTGGTCGCCAGTTTCGCGGCTTTTTCTTCGGCTTGTTGCATACGTTTATCGCGAAAATCGTCAGAATAAACCCGCAGTGCTTCGGCAATGCTGGTGCCTAACGTAATACTTTGTGCCAGTAGCCCCACTAACCCGCGTACTTCTTGTAAACCGGTGCGTTTAGCCAGTCCATACAAGGCTTGCACGCGGTCAACACCAGCGCGTGTTTCTGCGGTGACCCAATTCAGCTCTAAAGCGAGTAAAGGATGTACCGTAATAAGCTCCTGAGCAACTCGCTGTAATGCAGCACCTAAACCTAAACCTGCCTCGGTGCAAACCACTAACAAATCTAAGGCGTCAGGGAAGGCGTGCATCAGCAGTTTTTGCCGCTCGGCAATTTTTTTATCCAAATAATAACTGGGTAAAAAAATACCTAAGCTAGAGGCAAATAGCGCGCTATAGGCAACTTGCTCAGTAGTTAAATTAGGCAGCCAGGGTAATAAGGCTAATAACACGGCTGGTAAACCTAACAATAATAAGGTCTTAATAGCATAATAATTTTTTAAACTATTCGGCGAGCGAAATCCGGCATGTAACAAACGTTCTTGCGTTTTAGACAACTCTTTCGTATTTTGCGGCGTGATAAAAGGCTTAGCGGCCTCTAATAATCTTTCCAGTTGGTTCGAAAAAACTTCTGACGTCGTCGAAGTTCTACCTAAGGTTTGGTATAAACGCCTACGCACAGGGTCTGAAACGCCTGAAAATAACAATGCGACTGTCAGCGCCAATAAAAAAACACTGAGTGCAATCGTGCCGATAAACGTTAGTTGAGCTAAATCCATGACATTCTCCGATGAACATTAAGTCTGAATAAACCGGAACTACACATCGATTTTCAACATTTTATTAATCCAAATCGCACCTAAGCCCATCAGTAACAAACCACTGCCTATAATTTTAGTGCCTAGCGGGTTAGTAAATAACACATTGACATAATCAGGGCTAGTCACCTCTAACAAGCCAAACAAACCAAAAGGGATAGCGGCTAAAACATAGACGGACATACGGCCTTCTGCGGTAAGTGTTTTCACTCTACGGTGAAACTTAAAGCGGCTACGCACAACGCCGCTAATACTTTGTAAAATTTCAGCTAAATTGCCGCCGCTTTCGCGTTGTACTAAGACTGAAGTTGCAACCGCCATCAGTGATACGCTAGGCACGCGGCTTAGCAAATTGCTAAACGCGACACGCATATCAACGCCATAATTTAATTCATCGAAAGTAATGCCAAATTCAGATGAAATAGGGTTAGGTAACTCGTTGGCAACTAAGCTCATGGTATCGTTAAAACGGTGACCAGCCCGCATCGCCCTGACCATCATGTCTAAAGCATCAGGCAATTGCTCTTCAAACTGTGCCAAGCGTTTATCGCGTAAATAATTAAGCAGATAAATCGGTAAATAAAACGTCAGAAAAAACGCTAGCCCAATTAAAAAAGCTTCGTCGGTGTAACGTAATGTTATCAGTGTTGTAAGACTCGCTAAACCTAGGCTCAACAGCACAAGTCGATAGGCAGGAAAAAACCGCCCGGATTGTTCTATGGTTTTTTCTAATGCCAACATACCCGGCAAGGCCTCAAGCGCTTGCTCCCAAGGCGATAAGGTCGTCAAATATTTAATGCGTACCAGCGATAACCCGGTGGTAGCGGGTACAAAATCATCTTCTATCGTTGTCAAACGCTGTTGCATACGTTGGTCGATTTGCTGCTTATTTTGCACTGCGTTCGCAACAATATAGCCAATCACCAAAATGGCGCAAAAAATGATGAATAAAAAAGTATACAACTCGATAGAACTCAGTTTTCGTCTTCCCAACGTTCATCGCGATGGCTATCAAAAATCGATAAATCTAAGCCAATACCGCGTTTTTGTACGGTTTCAAAAAATTTAGGCACCGTACCCGTTGCGCGAAAACGACCTACGACATTACCAAACTCATCAAGCCCACGGCGTTGAAAAGTAAAAATTTCGCTCATGGTAATAATATCGCCTTCCATGCCGTTAATTTCTTGAATGCTTACGACCTTACGTTTGCCGTCTTCAAGCCTAGACACTTGCACGACTAAATGAATGGCTGAGGCAATTTGTGAGCGTATTGCACGGGTTGGTAAATCTAAACCCGCCATCGCGACCAAGTTTTCGATACGCGCAATAGCATCGCGTGGCGTATTCGCGTGCACTGTCGTTAACGAACCATCGTGACCGGTATTCATCGCTTGCAACATATCAAACGCTTCTTCGCTTCTACACTCACCAATCACGATACGGTCAGGGCGCATCCGCAAACTGTTACGCACTAAATCACGCGCTGTGACTTCGCCTTTACCTTCGATATTCGGTGGTCGCGTTTCCAATCTAACGACATGCGCTTGTTGTAAGCGCAACTCGGCAGCGTCTTCTATGGTGACAATGCGCTCATCCTCTGGAATCGCTGAAGATAAGGCATTTAGCATCGTGGTTTTACCCGAACCGGTGCCACCGGAGACGATAATATTCAACCGGCATTTCACCGCCGCGCTTAATAATTCCGCCATCATCGGTGTTAACGCGCGAAAATTAATTAAATCGTTGGTGCGCAAATGGTCGGCTTTAGCGCGTCTAATCGACAAGATAGAACCATCTAGCGCTAACGGCGGCACAATGGCATTAATCCGCGAGCCATCCTTAAGCCTAGCATCCACCATAGGCACGGACTCATCGACGCGTCGGCCTACGCTAGACACAATACGGTCGATAATGCGCATTAAATGCGCCTCGTTTTGAAATTTAACGGTGGTTAACTCTAATTTACCAAAGCGCTCAACATAAATTTGCTGAAAGCCATTGACCATAATATCGGAAATACTCGCATCATTAAGCAATGGCTCTAACGGCCCTAAACCTAGAATTTCATCCTCAATACAACGCGTCACATGTTGGCGTTCAGTCATCGTCAAGGGTGCCGAATCTTCATCGAGAATTTTTTGCGATAACTCGCGAATTTTTTGCCTAGCGGTCTTATCATCTAACTCGTTTAATAACGACAAATCCGCAATGCTTAACAGCTTTTGTAACACGCGCTGCATCCATTCCTGCTCACTCGCCGAGGTATTACGCACGTTCAGCGGTGGATTAACACGCGGCTTAGGAATATTAGACGTCACGATGGGCGCAGCTTCTGGCTCAACTACGGTTTTAGCAGTAGGTTGAGCAAAACGGTTTTTTAGGCGATCTTTTAAAAAATCCATAACGGTACTAGTTAGCTAAACGAGAGAAAAAATCGCGGATAAGATTTTTCTTAAGCGGCGGCTGAATGTCGAGTAACTCATTGACTAGTTTGACTAAAGCTTGCGTGATAGGCGCATTAGGGACTTGCTCCAGTAATGGAATACCTAAGTTTAATGCATGACTGACGCGGGCATAATCATTAGGAATACTATAAACAGCCGCTACTTTTAGTGATTGTTGAATATCGTCAATTTGAATAGGGCTAATGGCTTGATAACGATTCACTGCGATAATAATGCGCTGTTCAGGAACTTCCATATCTTGTTGCAAGATTCGCAATAAGCGCTGAGCATCACGCAAATTAGCGACGTCTTGTTGAACGCAGACCACGAGTTTATCCGCATGGTCAACGACACAACTCATAATCGGGTCTACTAAACGCGGTAAATCAATGACAATGACCTTAAAACTCATCATCATCAAATCTAACAATTGTTTGAGTAATGACACGGGTAAATCACCCGGTAATCCGATTTGATTGGGCAACGTGGTCAGTAGCGACAAACCGCTTTTATGAACGGTCATAAACGCATTTAACGCCACGCTATCCAGTCCATCAATGACGGGTAAGGTTTCAAAAAGTCCTTGTTGCGGATGCACATTAAAATTCAGCGCTTGCGTACCAAATTGCAAATCCATATCCATTAACGCAACACGCGCTTGCTCATGTACTGCCGTAATATGCGCTAAATTACCTGCAACCATCGACGCCCCAGAACCATTCTTCGCGTTAACCACAGCGAAAATCTGCGAATGTTGGCCTGAAGCCTTTAATGATTTCTCACGAACAACTTGTTTAAGTGTCTCGACTAACTCGCGTTCTAAGACTGGATACGGATAAAAATCCCTAACCCCTGCTTGCATGGCTAGACGCATTAACGCGCTATTATCGCCAATCGTGCTTATCACTAATGTTGTCGGTCTATGCTGAGCTGGTTTAGCAGCTAAAGCTTTTAATACCGATTCAGCGCGTTGGCCTAAAAACAAAATTAACACATCGGGCAGAGGGTTAACGCCATACAACGGGTCATCATGGCTAGGATTGGCGAGTAACGTGCTGGTGTTAAGACCGGCGAGATGCGACAACATAATCCGCAATTCTTCTAATTCCGGCTTAGCGTAACCTGTAATTAATACGCGTAGATTCGATTCCATGATGGTAAAGGATAACAATAAAAAGTGATTAAGCGCATGGCGTAACAACCGCGCCTGCGCCTGGGTTATCAGGGTCGGGTAACGCGCCCAAGCTCTCTTTAGGCACAATCGCGGCAAAATCAGGCGCTGCAATGGGTGAGTTTAGGCCAAATAAACCCAGCAAAATCGGCGTGTATTCATAACCGTTGATACTGACTTTAACAAACTGAATCGCTGCACCGGTAGCACCGGTATTGCCTACCGCATCTAAATACTCAATCTGAATATGCGACGTATCTAAGTCAGGAATAGTTTGGCTTAAGCCGCTACTGCTGGGGTCGTTAAACACCGCAAGACCCGAAATTGCGTCATCAAACGGCGGACATATTGCTGCCGCGCGTGCGCCACGCTGAGTCATATCGGCTAAGCTATTCCAAGTAAACAATAATCGTGCTAACTCGACGGCGGTAAATATCAACATCAAACACAGCGCGCCTGCAAACGCAAACTCAACCGTTACGCTACCGCGTTGCCCAGAATAGCTCATCATTAAGGCGTAAAAATTGGCATATCAAGAGACGTATTCAACGTTATCGCATTAGAGCTGACGCCAAATAAGGCATTAACGTTGGCCAACGGATTACCCGGCAAAAACTGAAAGCTATAACTTGCGCTCACATTGACGTTGGTAGCACCAACGATGGGGGTGACATCACCGGTTTGTAAATTAGGCAAAATAGGCTCGCCTGCGCCATTCAGATTGCCAAATACCAATAAATTCTGCGCGCCTACTGTATCGGCAGGACCAGGATTAGCAGACATAGCAAAATAACGAGTCGCGTTGCGGGTCGCGATGATTAATTGGTTATATTGATAAAACGCGCGGCCAAGCTCGGCAATACTCAATACAATTAGCAACATAAATACAGTAAACAACGCGGTTTCAACAAATACCAGGCCAGTTTCAAGATTTTTCATAACTCAATCTTACAATTCAGGATACAACACGGTAGGCAATACTGGCGTGCCTAATGGCGGAATAGGTCCTACTGAAAAGCCGCTAGGACCCGCAATCGCCGATGCAGTAATGGTAAACTCATCTATGCCGAAAAAAGCGCTTAACAGATTATCCTGGGTAAAAGATGCCGATACGCGGACAAAAAATGGATCGGCAGTCCAAGCATCATACGGATTAACGGTATGGGAAAACGAAATGTCGGGTAGCACACCGGCGTCTAATAATTCTTGATTGCCAGCGCCGGCCAATGTTTGCGTAAATGTATTTTCGCCTTGCGCTAACGCATCGTTGCCTAAACCATCGTTTAAGCTCTCAGCAGCGCTTAAGGCCGCCGCATCCACGGCATTTTGCAATCGAGCTTGATTGACATACACATGACTAAAATTCAGCACAAACGCCAGCAAGGTTAGCAAAACAGGTAAAACGATAAGCGTTAACAGCCAAACAACGCCTTGTTGTTGGCGAATAGTGATTGGGTTCTGAGCTTGCATCATAAGCCTCCAAAAACAAACTTCATTCTCTCATCCCCATGCAGGAGCATTAAAAAGAGAAAGTTATATATTTTCAATAAGATATTTATAGGATGTGCCGACGCAAGGAGGCGCATCGCGAGTTAATCCCTATCGCCCATGCCAGGGAAAAACTTATTAACATCGGTATCGTTACGCTGCAATTTCAAATGCCAAACGTCTCCGCGATACGTTGAGTTCAGTTGTTCCAATTGTTTTTTACCATCATGAGTCAAAATCACACGGTCGCTAGGCTGTTGGCGCGTAGCCGGGTTATAGGTTTGCGCGATTTGCATGGCGCGTACCGACTCGCCAAAATGAGCATCAAACTGAGCCGGTTGGCTGCTAAACGTGCTACATGCCGATAGCAACAGGCTAATCAGTACAAGACTATAGGGAATAAAATTCATAGCTGCTACCCTTAAAACAAAATAAAAAACTCATCGTTTCCACGCTTTTGTGTGGGAACGTAGTTATAGTCGTTATAGGATGTGCCGACGACAGGAGGCGCATCGCGAGTGACGCGAACGATGCGCTTCGTACCTCAGCACATCCTATAATATCTAAATAATCCCACCGTCCCTCACGGCTCCGGCGTGGGAATGCAGAAACCTCATAAATGTTGCCCAAATTGCCCCACAGCCCCACCTGCACCTTGGCTCACCGTACCATCATGTTTGCGTTTAATTCTCGCTTCAGTACGGCCTAATAAATAAAAATCCACATCGGATGGCTCCTGTCTCTTAT
>CAWUNX010000100.1:0-10348 GCA_963923905.1 uncultured Methylocucumis sp. | reverse complement strand
AGTTGGTCAGAATACCGGCCTGTCACGCCGGTGGTCGCGGGTTCGAGCCCCGTCCACTTCGCCAAAAACACAGTAAAAAGCCCCGAACCACTCGGTTCGGGGCTTTTTTTTTGTACAGTCTTTTACTTTGAGCACTGCTATGCTAACAACCATCAGAGAAAAATCGCAAGGTGCATTCGCGTGGATCATCTTAATTGTTATTTGTGTACCCTTTGCTTTATGGGGCATTAATAACTACATGGATAAAGGTCAGGAATCACCCGTTGCTTCGGTAGGAAACAAAGATTTTTATCAGCGTGATGTTAATAAAGCCTATGACCAATTCAGTCAAAATTTCCGAGGTCTTGGCATTGATGAAGCGTTGTTAAAGCAGCAAGCGTTACAAAAACTAATCAAAGACGAAGTATTATTACAATATGTACAAGACCAAGGTTTGGCGGCTAGCGATCAAAGTTTGCGCGAGTTCATTAAGTCCTTGCCTTATTTTCAGACTGATGGCAAGTTTGACGAAGCGGTCTATAAATCAATATTGGCTCAGCAACGACTTTCTAGCACTGAATTTACTAATAGAATTCGCAATGTGTTGCTGATGGAGCAATTCCAGCAAAGCATTAGTGGCAGTGCCTTTGCGACTAATTATGACGTAGAGAATTTTTACCGAATTCAAAATCAAAAACGCAGCATTGAATACGCTATTTTGCCAATGCCTACGCCTGAAGCGCCTAAAGATGAAGAAATCTCAGCGTATTATCAGCAGCACCAAGACCAATTTCAGTCACCTGAGCAAGTCTCTGTAGACTATATCGAGCTGAAGTTAGCGGATATAGCTGCTAAAGTCGAAGTCAATGACGAAAAGTTAAAAGCGTATTACGAAGAGCAGAAACAGCAATATACCAATCCAGAGCGGCGTAAAATCAGCCATATCTTATTTGCCGTTAACGATAAAGCCTCTGAGCAAAGTGCACTGCAAAAAGCACAGCAAGCGCAACAACAACTGAAAACAATGGATTTTGCTGAGGTGGCTAAACAACTCTCCGATGATAAATTGACTGCTAAAAATGGTGGTGATTTAGGTTTATTCACGCAAGGTGTGATGGAAAAACCGTTTGAAGCAGCCGTTGAAAAATTGGCTTTAGGTCAAATCTCAGAGCCTGTGAAGACCTCTTATGGTTACCATTTAATTAAGGTGACTGAATTGACGCCTGCAACGACTAAACCTTTTGAATCGGTTAAAGATGAAGTTACTAAAGCGTATCAAAAAGCCCAAGCTGAAAATTCGTTTTACGAAGTAGGTGAAAAACTTGCTGAGTTAAGTTATCAAAATCCCGATAGCTTATCGCCTGTTGCCGATGGTTTAGCGCTTCCTGTTAAAAAGTCTTCGCTTTTCACTAAAGATAAGGGTGAGGGTATTGCTGAAAATCAAAAAATACGTGAAGCGGCGTTTTCAGAAGAGGTTTTGCAAGGTAACAATAGCTCGCCTATAGAGCTAGGCAGTGATGGTTTAGCGGTTATTCGCTTGTTAGAGCATAAACAAGCCGCGCCTAAGGATTTGGCGTCGGTGAAAAACGATATTAGCGCCATTTTAACGCGTGAAAAAGCCAAAACGCAGTTAGAAGCGCAGGTAAAGACGATTAAGCAGCGTTTAAATCAAGGTGAAAAATTTGATGCGTTGGCGGCTGAATTTAAGTTTACTGTGAAAACGGCGCAAGGCGTATTACGCCGCACGGCTGACGTAGCGATGCCATTACGCGAAGCTATTTTTAAAGCCGCAAAGCCAGTAGGCGATAAAGCAGCCGTCACTACCGCTGTGTTACCGGATGGTCAGCAAGCAGTTGTGCGCATTGTTAAAGTGACAGAAGGTGAAATGAGTGAGACTGATAAGAAACAAACAGATATTGCTAAAGAAAATATCGCCAATCTCTATGGTCAAGATGAGTTCGCTGCGTTATTAACTAGCTTGGAAAAGTCCGCCGACATTACTGTTCATCAGCCTGCTATCAAGCCTGAGCAAGAGCAGGAATAGCGTATCAGCAACATTCAGTCGCTTGAGCGGTGGGTTAAGCCATGCTCAAGCGCGTATTGAAACAGTTTAACTTCACTGTCTAAATTAAGCTTTTGCATTAATCTTGCTTTATGCGTGCTAACGGTTTTACTGCTAATATTCAGTTGATGACCGATTTCGTGAACCTTATGACCTGTTGCTAACAGTTTAAGAATCAACAGTTCTCTAGCTGAGAGGAGTTGATGAGGCGTAGGGGGTAAGGGCTTGTTTTCGCCAAAGGCAATTTTTTCAGCAAGTTCAGCGCTTAAATAGCGTCCGCCAGCCGCGACTTTGCGTATCGCAGCCAATAATTCTTTTGGCGAACTATCTTTAGTGATATAACCTAATGCCCCGGCTTGTAAGTGCGTTTTGGCAATTTGTGCTTCATTATGCATGCTTAAGATAAGAATAGGAGGGCTGCTAGCTTGAGCTTGAAGCGTTCTTATCAAATCACAGCCATGCAGCCCTGGAATGCTTAAATCAAGCAAAATTAAATCTGGGTGATATTTTTTTGCTTGCGCTAGGGTTTCTTCACCACTTGCGGCTTCCGCACATACCTCTATATCCGTTTCACCGTCAAAGAGCTGTTTTAACCCTTCCCGCATAAGTTCATGATCGTCAACAATGAGTAAGCGTATCATGGGTTAACCTCATAAGTCTGAGTGTGGCAGTGTGAGTCTGATTGACGCTCCGGGTGGCGTACAGTCAATCTCTAGTGTGCCATGTAATAATAAGGCGCGTTCGCGCATACCGATGATGCCAAAAGCATTGTGTTTTTCCAGCTGTTCGGCTTTGATACCTATGCCATTGTCGCTAATGCTGACAACAATAGTGCTGTTATTCAAACTTAAGTAAACATCAACGCGTTGTGCATACGCATGTTTTAACACATTGGTTAGCGATTCTTGCACGATGCGAAAAATCAACATAGCTTTATCTTCATTGAGTTTTAACTCGCTAAGTTTAGTGTGTAATCGGCATGAAATTCCCGTGCTGTCGGTAAATTCTTGTACCAACCATTCTAATGCCGATACGATACCGGTATTAAGCACAGCTGGGCGTAAGCGAGTCGCTAAGCTTCTTACCATTAATATGGCTCTATCTAGCGTGGTCAGCATTTTTTGAGCTGTATTGCGTAAATCTTGATTCGCATCGCCAAAACGAAAATCCAGCGTGGTTAGGTTAAGCCTTAATACGTTCAGTAATTGTCCTAACTCGTCGTGAATTTCCCTAGCAATACGCTTGCGTTCTTCCTCGCGAGCTTCTTCGCGCTTAGCAGTTAATGCTCTAAGCTGTGTACGCGATTCTTCTAAACGGCGTTCGGTGGCTTTTAATTCAGTGATGTTATGCCCTATAACGAGTACGCCGATGATTTGATTGTCCTCATTACGTTCGACGACAGCGTGCAGCTTATGGGTTTTTTGCGTATTGTCTTGTCCACGCCATTCTAAAATGATTTTATCGGGTTGACCGGTGATCATAATGTGCTTAAGTTTGGCAATATAGTCTTGACTAGGCATTAATCTATCCCAATGCTGATTCGGCAGGCTATTCCATAAACAATCCAATGGGATGCCAGTTTCTCGCTCGAACGCAGGGTTCAAATAGACATGTCGACAATTTAAGTCATAGCGTAAGATAATTTCGGGCGAGTTTTCTGCGAGCGTGCGAAACTCTAATTCACTTTTTAGCAGCATAGCTGCCATACGTTTTATCCCAGTAATATCGTGACTGATTGATAACACACTCTTCACTAAGCCATTGTCGTCAAATTCAGGGATAAAATACACATTATGGTTCACGGTATTCGCTTGCGGGTCTAATAATTCTGTCAAAATTTCATCGCTAATACCGTTATCGATAACCCATTGTAACCGTGCGGCAAACTCCTCTACGCTAGGTGTTATCAGTCGATAACAATGTTCTTTGCCAGGTTCGTCTATGCCTTGTATATGAAGGTGAGGTCGGTTGGTATAGATTTTCTTACGTTGCCTATCGTATCTAGCAATAGGGTCAGGCAGGCTTTCGGCTAAGGTTTTAAATTCTTGCACGCTCATCGCTAATTTTTCCTCAGCGATTTGGCGTTCATTAATTTCTGTTTTTAATAATTCGTAGCTATTGCTTAGTTCAGCAGTGCGTAATGCCACTTTTTGCTCGAGCTCTAGTTTGTGTTCGATGAGTTCGCGGCGCATCATGGCGAAGTTGATATGGGTGCTGATTCTGACTTTTAGTTCTTCTCTATGAATGGGTTTAATTAAATAATCGATTGCGCCTAAAGTGAATCCAGTAATCCTGTCTTCAAATGCGTTTGACGCAGTCATGAAAATAACAGGAATATCTCGAGTCTGTACGTTGCTTTTTAAGCGTTGACAAACCTCAAAACCGGTTAAGTCAGGCAGCATAATATCTAGCAGGATTAAGTCGGGTATCAATAATTCTGCTCGTGTTAGCGCTTCTAAACCCTCTTGTGCGATATATACGGTAAAATCATAGTTGGTTAGATGATGAGAGATGATACTCAGGTTGACGGGATCATCATCGACGACAAGTATACTGGATGGCTGAGTCATGATTGATATGTGCTAGTCGGTTAACGCATGTTCAATACTGCGCCAAGTAACCTCGGCTAAGAATTCGAGTTCAGCGGTATTAATCACATAAGGCGGCATAAAATAAATGACATTGCCTAATGGCCTAATCAGCACACCTTGACTAAGCGCATAACGGTAAATTTTAACACCGCGCCGTTCTTGCCAGGGGAAAGGTTCTTTGGTGTGTCTATTTTTAACCAGCTCTAACGCGACGATAAGTCCAGTTTGGCGTACTTCTGCAATATTTGGATGCTGCTCAAAGCGTTTAACAACTTGGGTCATAGCCAGCGCTAGGCTACGATTGTGCTGGATAACGTCAGTTTGAGCAAAAAGTTCTAGCGTCGCTAATGCTGCCCGACAGGCTAATGTGTTGCCTGTGTAACTATGGGAATGTAAAAAAGCGGTCAGCTTGTTGTAATCATCATAAAACGCTTGATAAACCGCATCGGTAGTTAATACGGCAGCAAGAGGTAAATAACCGCCGGTTAAGCCTTTGGATAAACACATAAAATCCGGTCGTATAGACGCTTGTTCGCAGGCAAATAAAGTCCCTGTACGGCCAAAGCCGACGGCAATTTCATCGGCAATTAAATGCACGTGGTAACGGTCACAAGCAGCACGTAGGCGTTCTAAATAAACAGGAGCATACATACGCATACCACCTGCGCATTGCACTAACGGCTCTACAATCACTGCGCACACCTCGTTGGCATAGCGCGCTAAGGTTGCTTCCATGAGTTCAAAGCGGCGTTCACTATACTGCTGCCAGGATTCGCCAGTCTCTCTGAAATAACAATCGGGGCTAGGGACGGTTATCACGTCCATTAATAACGGCGCATAAGTTTTTTTATACAACTCGACATGACCGACCGCTAATGCACCTAAGGTTTCACCGTGATAACTGTTTTCTAGCGTGATAAATTTTGTTTTTTGTTTTTGCCCTTGATTTTGCCAATAATGAAAACTCATTTTTAAGGCCACTTCGACGGCGGCAGAACCGTTATCGGCATAAAAACAGCGACTTAGCCCTTTGGGCGCGACTTTAATCAGTTGCTCAGCCAGTTCAATGCCAACCTCATGCGTAAAACCGGCAAAAATAACGTGCTCTAGTGTATTTAACTGCTCTATCAAGGCTTGGTTAATAGCGGGATGGGCATGACCGAATATATTTACCCACCATGAGCTAATTGCATCTAAATAACGCTTGCCGTCAAAATCTTCCAGCCAGACGCCTAAACCCGATTTAATAGGAATAATAGGAAAGTCTTCATGATCTTTCATTTGCGTACAAGGATGCCATAAGACAGACAAGTCGCGTGCTGCTAAGTCAATATTGTTTAAGTTGTTCATGTTAACGGTTGGAGGGGATTGCTCAGTTCGTAAATGCTATTTTCGTACACAAGTGACAAAAAAAGTCATAGTTAAAACTCTTGGGTTTATAAAAGTTTTTCTGATATTTTCATCATTTATCTCAAATGCAGACTTTTCAGTGATGCGCATTGGATTTTTGATAATAAAGTGTAGTAGTACTCACAAAAATGAACTTGCAATGTTGTAATTAGTGCAACCTTTGAAGTAGTGGGCACAGCAATTGCCTAGTCAGCATTTAGGATAACTAAAGCATCCTACGGCTTACCGATGTACTTTGTAATTATGACCCTATTGTAGTTTTTGAGAGAAGAAAAAATGATAAAAAACATTCCACTCATCAGTGTCGGCTTTGCATTATTTATGTGGTGTGCAAGCAACGCAGCTAATGCCGCAACAATTCCTGGTTTATTTAACACGGGGGCGGGTATTACGACCGACACAACCCAAGATACCCATTATCGGTTAACAAAAACTGCAGGAGACGGTGCTCCATCAATTGCTAGCTATGGTTATGCGGCGGTAGGTAGTGGCTGGCCAATAGATCCTTGGCTTGCCGATTCTTCGACCTCACATTGGTTAACACCGTCGTCTACACGTGGAGAAAGTTATGATCCGTCAGTGAGTGGTCAATATACCTGGACATTAACGTTTGATTTAACGGGTTTTGACTATGCAAGCGCCATGTTTTCAGGGCGTTTTGCTGCTGATAATGAGGCTATGGCTTATCTTAATGGTATACAAATAGGCACAGCATCTGGTTTTACTGATTGGTATTTGTTTTCTGCTACTAGTAGTTTATTTAAAGCAGGTATTAATACGCTTGAGTTTGTTGTGACTAACTATAATCAAAACGGTGGTAATCCAACGGGTATACGCGCAGAATTTACGTCATCTAATGTTAATCCTGTGCCAATTCCATCCGCTATTTGGCTATTTGGCTCGACATTGCTTGCCTTAGGTGTGTTAAAACGTCGCGTTATTTAATACCTTAAACTCAAGATAAAACCGCCTTTTGGCGGTTTTATCGTATTTAGCGCTAGTTTTCAGTACTAGCCTCTGGGCATTACATAATAAGGCTATTTACAAGCGGGTGTGTTCATCGCAGAAAATAGCCTAAGCAGCGCATAACTAATCAAGGTTAGATTATGCGAGTCATCAGAATCATAGAGAGGAGTAGTATGATTTTTGTACTTGTTCATGGTATTCACGATACTAAACGCAAGTTTCGTTTAATGCGGTCTATTTTTGAAAAAAAAGGTCATCACTGTATTGTGCCATCGTTAACACCTAATAACGGTACTGCCAGTTTGACTGAATTAGCACGGCAGCTGCAACAAGTTATTGAGACACACTTAGATGATGATGAAAAGTTTCATTTAGTCGGTTTTAGTATGGGTGGCTTAATTGCACGGTCTTATTTGTTAGATTTAGCGGGTTATTCCCGAGTATGCAGTTTTTTTTCAATTTCGTCGCCGCATAATGGGACGTACTCAGCCTATCTACTAGCTCATCCGGGCGTTAAAGAAATGCGACCGGGTAGTGCCTTTATCAAGTCATTAAACAGGAAAGAAGAATTACTATCTAGTATTCCATGTTATTCCTATTGGACGCCATTTGATTTAATGATTTTGCCAGCATCAAGCTCGATTTGGCGGCCTGCGCAGAATAAAATGGTCTCTGCTTTATGTCATCCTGCTATGGTTGAACAACCCTCCATCATTAAAGATATTTTGTATAAAGCTAATCTTGCTGATTAATCTATTCCAAATAGGTGTGATGGAGTTAAAATTTTAAAATTAAAGGAAAGGCTGCATTTGCCGCTATTGCGCCTGTGCGCTATTTTAATTTGGAACAATTTAAATAAAGCATTATATAATTCTAAGGCTTTAAACTGTGACGCCGTTGTGAGATTGATAAAAACAAGCGGTGCGTGCATTGATAGATTTAACATATAACACCTATAAACTGCGGGGAATTATGCAATTTCTGGAAGACAAGATGGCATTACTACAACTAAAATTATCAACACCACGCAATAGTCTATCAAACAGAAAAAATGACCTTAATATCCCGCATACTAAGCCACTGTGGTTAGTAGTTGCCGGTTTCACTTTAGCAGGATTAACGGCATGTTCAATTAATCCTGCTCCAATTACCGAACAAGAAAACAAAGCCCGCGTTGCTGAAGACAGTCTTAAACTGCAACAAGAGCAAGAAAAAGTTTCAGGTCCTATCACATTACACGAAGCCGTTGCCAGAGCCTTAAAATACAACTTGGATTACCGAGTTGAACTCATGCATAAAACTTTAGCGCAAGAACAGCTAGATATTAGCCATTACGATATGCTGCCTAAGTTTGTCGGGAGTTTAGGTGTTGATGCGCGTAATAACTGGAGTGGTGCATCCAGCCGTTCATTACTCAGTGGTAGACAATCTTTAGAGCCTTCTACCTCATCGGATAGAGATGTCTTTAACGCTAAACTAGGATTAACCTGGAATATTGTTGATTTTGGCGTTTCCTATTTCAGAGCGCATCAAGCCGGTGATAAAGTCATGGCGCGTGAAGAAGAAAAACGTAAAGTGGTCAATCGCATTGTACAAGATGTGATTACGGCTTATTGGCGCACCGTGAGTAACGAGCGCTTAAAAGCGGATATGCAAGCGCTAGCAGGACGAATTGATGTGGCTTTAGCCCATCCAAACAGGCGTTAACGCGTAAATTATTAAATCCTATGGGCGCGTTAACCTATCAGCGCGAGCTATTATCGATTCAACGCGAGCTAGAACAGTTACAACGCACGTTAGCACTGTCAAAAGTGCAATTAGCCGCATTAATGAATATTAAGCCCGGTGAGGATTTCCATTTAGTCGTACCAGAGCGCAATGCCTGGACAAAAAATCTCACTTTGTCACCAGAAAAAATGGAGCAAATCGCTTTAGAAAACCGACCTGAAATTAGAGCCTTAGTCTATGAAAAACGTGCGAATGCGAATGAAGCCAAAGCGGCCTTAGTTGCGATGATTCCGGGTATAGAATTCGGCGGCGCTTATAACACCAGCAATAACAGCTTTTTATTTGAAAAAGATTGGTGGAATTTAAGCAGTCAAGTCGCTTGGAATTTAATGAATTTAGTGCGTTACCCGGCCAAAAAGGAAGAGTTAGATGCACAGAAGAATTTATTAGACGCTGAACGGTTAGCGATGAGCATGGCAGTATTAACGCAGGTTCATGTAAGTCGTGCGCAATTTGACCATGCTAAGCGTGAGTTTGATACAGCAACTGATTACCAATCCACGCAAGCTGAATTAGTTGAACAAGTACGAGCTGGCGTGAAAACCGGTCGTATTAACGAACAAAGTTTAATCCGCGAAGAAATGAACACCTTGCTTTCTGAAGTACGCCGCGATGTGACGTATGCCGACCTAGAAAATGCTTATGCCTCTATTGCTGCCTCATTAGGCATAGACCCGCCTTTACCCGAAAATGCTAAGTTAGAACAACCTGTTGCTGAATTGGCTAAGCAATTACAAGCCAATTGGAATCGACTGCGTCCTTTGTAATTTCTGCTTAAAAATTCCATCGCTGTTTACTAATGCCCAACGCACCGTGAGGGTGCGATGGTTAACTCTGTTTTAGGTTTTACCCATGACTAAGCGTGTAGCCAATAAAGATTCGTCAACTATTAAAACTCCTGCTGTGTTGTTAGCTCTTGAACCACGATTTATGTTCGATGCCGCCGGTGCTGCTACCGGTGCCGACCTTGCGGCGGATCAAATTGCGCAACAACAAGTCGATTTAGCGCTGCCTAAAGAGGCCGATTCGTCTAATCAGAGTGCCACCACTGAGTCTGAACAGTCAGTAGCCGCAGAAGACAACACATCTGCTGTACAAGCTGAGACGACAACAACGCAGCCAGCCGTTGTTGATAATACTGCATCGCTATTATCCGCGTTATCTTTAACCTCCTTACCGACCAGCGAAGTTAAGCAAGAATGGGTATTTATCGATACCACAGTAAAAAACTACAGCCAGTTATTAAGCTCCATTAATGCTAATGCGCATATTGTTTTGCTTGACCAGAGTCAAGACGGCTTAACCCAAATCGCTACCGCGTTAAAAGACAGTCATGATATTGATGCGATACATATTATTTCGCACGGTTCAGAGGGTCGTTTGTATTTAGCGGGTAGTGAGATTACCGAAGAACAATTAAGCCGAGACTATGATGACGAGTTAGAAACTATTAAAAACGCATTAAATTTAGATGCTGATATTTTATTGTATGGTTGCGAGCAATACAGTTCGGCGCAACTATTGCTGAACAAAAAAGGGGTATACTGTAGAA
>CAWUNX010000099.1:0-10371 GCA_963923905.1 uncultured Methylocucumis sp. | reverse complement strand
CAGCGGCACCAGCTACACAGCGACCTTCACGCCGACGGCCAACAGCACCAGCAATGGCGTCATCAGTGTGGCCAGCAGCGCGTTTAGCGATGCTGCGGGCAACAGCAACAGCGATGGGGCCGATAGTGATAACACCGTGACGATAACGGTGGACACCATCTTGCCTACGACACCAGTTATAAGCTCCAGCGCACTCAGCAATAACCCGATGCCGGTCGTGGCCGGCATCGCCGAAGCCGATGCGGTTGTCACCGTCGTCATCGCAGGTGCCACTTATATCACCACCGCTGCCGGTAACGGCAGTTGGAGTATCGATACTGGCACAGCAACACCGAACAGCGGTACGCTGGCGCTGAATATCAACGGCAGCAACAGCGTCGCTGTTACCGCTACCGATGCCGTTGGCAACGCCAGTTCGCAAGCACAGCAAACCTTGGTGATTCAGACCACCAATAGTTCGCCTACGATAGTCAGTGCTAGCACTGACAGTAGTGGCATTATCGCTGAGCCTGAGCTGAGTACCGGTAGTGCCGCCAACCTGACGGTCACCGGTAACATCGTATTTGCCGATTCCGACCTCAGTGATAGCCATCAGGCTAGCCAAACCTTAAACGAGTTGCTGTGGTCGGACGGCACACTCACGACTCAACAGCAAGCCGTGTTGACCAACGCCTTTAGCTTAGGCAGTCTTAGCGATAGCACCGGTTCTGGTCAAGGTCAGTTCGCTTGGACCTGGGCTTTGGCGGAAAACTCACTGGACTTTTTAAGCGAGGGCGAAACTTTAACCCTGCGCTATACCGTGACCCTTACCGATAATCACGGCGCAACCAGCACGCAACCCGTTGTCATCACCGTCACGGGTGCTAACGATCAAGCGCAGCTATCAGCCGATACCCCTAGCATCAGTGCCTTACCCGGTCATAGCATCGACGGCTCGCTGCTTGGCAATGACTTCGACCCGGATCAACACGATACCCTTACCGTCACCGCGCTACATACCGGCAGTCCTGAGCAAACCGGCACGCAGGGCACGCTCGGCAGCCCTTTAACGGGTCATTACGGCCAGCTTGTACTTGATAGTAACGGCCATTACCACTACCTTTTAGCCAGCGATAATGCCGAGCTGAACGCGTTAGCGTTTGGCCAAACTGTTAGCGATATTTTTACCTATACCGTTACCGATTCGACTGGTGCCAGCACAACCACCACCTTAGCGTTTACATTACGCGGTATCGATAGCGCTGCCAATGATCAAGACGGTATCGGCACCGATGTTGAAAACGCAGTGAATGGCGGCGACAGCAATGACGATGGCGTCGCCGATGCCGCACAGAACAACATCACGGTATTACCATTGCGCTCTGCCGGTGAATTTGATCAAGGTAGCGCCGCGCCGGTAGCTAGCTATGGTGCGATTGTGCTCGGTGATGTCAGTAACGCGAGCAGTTCGGTAACGTTGGATAATAATGCGCAATTGGGCGCGATTAATGTGTTAACCCCTACCGAGGCGGCGGCTCAATATGGCGCTGATGTTGCCGCCGCGTTAGCGGACAACCCTAGCGACCCGGTCATGACCGGCTTATTGGACTTTACCGTACAAGCCAACGATGGTGGCGCACTTACCGACTTAGATCCTAGCCGTGATGGTGTGCAAACCCGCGTCATTATCGAGTTACCCGAGGGCGTGACCGCCGATACCTATTATAAAATCGGCCGCACGCCCGCTCAGTCTACGGCGCATGTTTATGCCTTCATGGCTGACAACGATTTAAACACTTACGATGACGGCGCACAACTGCTGGATTTAAACGGCGATGGCGACATTGAACGCATTGTGTTGACTTTTACCGATGGTCAAACCGGTGATGATGATTTAAGTGCAAACGGGATCATCGTCGATCCGGGTTATTTGGGCTATGCCAGCACTAACCCTGGGCAAACGATTACCGGCTTAGGCGATACCGTCGTATATTTGGAAGGCCATAAGCCCGCTCAGCCTTATCGTACATTGGCTTTGTCTGGCTTTAACGACACCACGATGACCAATGCTCAAGTCACGCTCACCGGTTTCCGTATCGGCGACTTTTTACACGTTAAGACCTACCATACCGGTATTAGCGCGCATTATGACCAGCAATCCGGGATACTCAGTCTTACCGGCAGCGCGAGCACTGCACAGTATCAGAAGGTGTTAAACTCACTGAAATATGCCGGTCAGGAGAATTTTTGGCATCAAGAGACACGACAATTATTACTGACGGTCATGGATCAAGCAGGACATAGCGCTAGCGCACCGTTATCATTGAATATTATTCCATCGATTATCATTGGCACGCCGCAGCCGGATGTTATTAATGGCACGTTTGCTGGTGATGTCATACGCGGTTTAGCCGACGATGATCGGTTGTTTGGCCGGCGCGGCCCTGATGTCCTAGTCGGTCGTAGCGGTGATGATTTCTTAGAAGGTGGTGCAGGTTCTGACTTCCTACGCGGCCAAAACGGTAATGATAGCTTAAGCGCTGGCTTAGGCCGCGACACCTTAAGCGGAGGGCGTGGTGACGATTGGCTGGTAAGCAGTCCAGGCAACGATTGGTTTCGTGGCGGTAAAGGCCAGGATACCGTCGATTTTAGCGCATCAACCGATGGGGTACAGGTGAATTTAAACCGCGTGCAACATCGCCAATGGGTAAGTCTTGATAACGGCTACGACCGTTTTACCCGTATCGATCATCTGACCGGTAGTGCCTATGCCGACCATCTCATCGGCAATAATCAGGCTAACCGCTTGAAAGGTTTGTCCGGTGATGATGCGTTATGGGGTCATGCCGGTAATGATTCGATTAATGGCGGCAAAGGCAACGACCGCTTACAAGGCAATCACGGTCAGGATACTTTGCGCGGCGGTTTGGGTAATGATACGTTACGCGGTGGCGGTGGTGACGATGATTTTATTGGCCCCGATCAAGGCAACGACGTGTATTTAGGTGGTAAAGGCCAGGATACGCTGAGTTATCGGGTGTCTGCGTCTGCGGTTAACGTCGATTTAACACTACACAGCCGACAAACAGTCGGCCATGGGCACGGCCAAGATCTGATTTTGCACATTGAAAACCTACATGGTAGCCGTTTTGATGACCAGCTAACCGGCGATGATCGCAACAACCATCTAAACGGCGGACAAGGCCATGATAGCTTAACTGGCGGTGCAGGGGCGGATATATTTATTTTCGATCAAGCCTTGCGACGCAGTAATTTCGATATCCTCACCGATTTTAATCCCAAACACGATTCATTGGTGTTATCGGCGGCAGTGTTTACTGCTTTTGCCGACCAAATAGGACAGCGGCTGAGCCTAGGTGAACAGTTGGCCTATGATACCAGCACCGGCCAACTGAGCTATGATGCTGACGGCACGGGTACTGCTCCCACTTATGTCATCGCCGTATTGGGTATTGAACAGCATCCTAGCACAATCAGCGCAATTTGGGTCAGCGCTTAACCAACGACCTATCCTTGTGGGGCTGCGGAAACGGCCCCACAATTATGGCCCAGCTCCTCCTCAAACTGTGGTCACTGCCATGCTCAAAATACTCCCAACGGATTTACGACCATCAACTTCTGATAGCCATGCCGAAAGCATACAGGCCTGCCTAAAAGCCAGACAAACTCAATGTCACCAAGATTTAAACTGGTTAAATGCCCGCGTCGCTGACTATCTGCGCATTTACCCATCGCAATTAGCCATGGCTTAATCTAACTTAGTCACCTAATAACTTGTTAAAAATTTTCACTACTGTCAGTTGGCACTACGGATTTTTTACACTCGATGTTTAAGTTTTTAAATGTGGCGAATTTGCCTCCACTACACTAAACCGCTCGCAAATGCTTAGGCTAACCAATAGAGCACGTTATAATGGCTCTTTTAATTTTCAACTTACGTTATGATGACAACCCCAGACATTACGATTATCGGCGGCGGCGCGATAGGCATGTTAACAGCAAGAGCGCTGAACCATGCAGGGGTAAGCGTCAAAATTATCGATAAAGGCCAGCTCGGTCAAGAATCGTCATGGGCGGGCGGTGGTATTTTGTTGCCGTTATATCCTTGGCGTCAAGCCGATGCCATATCGCGCTTAGCGGCGCAAAGCCTAACGCTTTACCCAGCACTGGCTCAGCAATTACTCGACAGCACAGGAATTGACCCCGAACTTACCCGCTCGGGCTTGCTAATTACCGACAATCCTGACGCCGACAAGGCCTTAGCGTGGTGTCAACAATATAACATCAACCATCAACCCGCCTCTTTAGAACAGTTAAAACAACTGCATCGATTGTGCATACAGCCCTTATGGTTACCTGGCATCGGCCATATTCGTAACCCAAGATTAGTCAAAGCGTTAAAGCAAGATTTACATAACAGACATATTGCTATTGAAGAACATACCGAAGTGACTGGCGTGCGTGTCGCTAACAACCGGATTAGCGCAATTAAAACCAATCATGGAGAGTGTGCCGTCGGTGAAGTGATTATCGCGTCCGGCGCGTGGAGTGGGACACTCTTACAACAATTATTGCAGGGTTTAAGCATAAGCTCGCTGGCGATTAACCCGGTACGCGGGCAAATGTTGTTATACGATACTGAGCCTGGGTTGTTAAACAGCATGGTATTAGCGGGTGACCGTTATCTTATTCCACGGCGTGACGGTAAGATATTGGTAGGCAGTACCGTTGAACATGTCGGTTTTGACAAAACAACCACAGAACACGCTAAAACAACACTCAATCAATTTGCGCTAACTTTGTTTCCGGTGCTAGAACGTTATCCATTAATTAAACAATGGGCAGGACTTAGACCAGGCACACAACAAGGCATCCCTTATATTACTAGGCATCCTGAATTAACCAATCTCAGCATTAATGCCGGACATTTTCGTAACGGCTTGATTTTAGGCCCGGCATCAGCGCAACTCATAGCCGATATTGTATTAGCTAATACGCCTTGCATTAACCCTGAACCTTATCACCTCACGAGTCCACACTAAGGCTTATGAACCTATACCCTCTTTTACGACCTGTATTATTTTCGCTGTCGCCAGAAACCGCACACACTCTGAGCTTAAAACTATTAAACGCTAGCTACCAATTAAACTTAACCCGTTGGCTTTACCCTGCGTTGCCTGAACAACCTGTTAACGTCATGGGGCTAACGTTTAAAAATCGGGTTGGCTTAGCGGCTGGCTTAGATAAAAATGGCGATTACATAGATGCGTTAGCCGCTTTTGGCTTTGGTTTTATCGAAATCGGCACGGTAACGCCTAGACCACAACCTGGCAACCCTAAACCGCGCTTATTCCGCTTACCCGAACATCAAGCCATTATTAACCGGATGGGGTTTAATAATTTAGGGTTAGCCCACTTGTTAAACCAAGTTCAGCACAGCCATTACCAGGGCATTTTGGGCATTAATATAGGCAAAAATTTTGATACGCCTATTGACCAAGCCGTTAATGATTATGTGCATGGTTTAACCCACGCCTACCCTTATGCCAGCTATATTGCGATTAACATTTCATCGCCAAATACTCAAAACTTACGCCAATTACAACAACGCGATGAGCTACAAGGGTTATTAGCGACGCTGAAACAAACGCAATTAAATTTAGAACGCCAATACAGTCGTTATGTACCACTCGCAGTCAAAATAGCGCCTGATTTAAGCGATGTACAAATCTGCGAAATCGCTTCGATGTTGCTAGAACATGGCATAGACGGCGTTATTGCTACCAATACTACGCTGGATAGAACGGCTATTGCTACTCATCCATTAGCCGCAGAAACTGGTGGTTTAAGCGGAGCACCGTTAAAGCCGCAAGCCACGCATGTGATTCGCGTGTTACATGACAGCTTAAACGACCGCTTGCCGATTATTGCCGTCGGCGGTATTTCAAGTCCCGCCGATGCCCAAGAGAAAATCGAGGCCGGTGCCAGCTTAGTGCAAGTATATAGTGGCTTGATTTACCAAGGGCCAGAATTAGTGCGCACAATAATACAAGATCTGGGCAAGCAAGCGGATACGCGATAATCAAAGCTTGCCAACTGATAGTACATTCCCCCCTTAAATAGCATCTGGCCGCCCTCAAAAAACGGCCAGTCTTGTAAATCCTGGTGCGCCTGTCGTTCTTATCTTCGGCCATCTGGCAAAACAAAGCGTAGCGGGCGAGTCCCAATCTTTGCTCCTGTGACTGAGTCAATGGCTACCGGTTTAATATCCTCTCCCGTTTCAACATCCTGAATACGCACTAATGGCCCACCGCCGCGATACTGATGCCCCCAAGCGCCAATCATGACGAGCACCGGCAGAAAATCGCGCCCGGCATCAGTCAACACATACTCCTCACGCGGCGGACGTTCCGAATACAGCCGCTTTTCCAATATTCCTTCCTCAGTTAACGTCGCCAATCGCCGGGTCAGAATCGTCGGCGCGATGCCAAGGCTTTTTCGAAATTGGTCGAAGCGAGTCAGACCAATATGGGCGTCTCGCAAAATCAACAAGCTCCAAGTATCGCCAAGAAAACTGAGGCAGCGAGCAATAGGACAAGGGTCGGTATAAATATTTTTATCGTTCATACTGTTTTAGTAGTGACTTACTTTCAAATTGATAGTAACATTAGTTGCGAAATGATAGTAACACTTAGTCGACAGACTATCCACCCCACAAGGAGATTTGATATGAGCAATAATGAAATTGGCGTAGCGCTGATTACCGGCGCATCCTCTGGTATTGGATTGATAACAGCTAAAACGCTTCAACAAGCGGGTTACCGAGTATTCGGAACTAGCCGCAAGGCGTTTGCCAGCACAGACGGCATCACGATGCTGGCATGCGACGTGACCGACGAAGCATCGGTAAAAAACATGGTGGCCGAGGTAATGAAACAAGCCGGACGTATCGACCTGCTGGTGAATAATGCCGGCATCGGCTTGCTCGGCGGCGCGGAAGAATCGTCCACCGCGCAAGCCCAGGCCTTGTTCGATGTGAATGTGTTCGGTATCACCCGTGTAACGAACGCCGTGCTACCCATCATGCGTAGCCAAAAACATGGACGGATAATCAATATCAGCTCGGCCCTTGGTTTTATCCCATCGCCTTACAACGCGCTGTATGCCTCGACCAAGCACGCGGTCGAAGGTTATTCCGAATCGCTGGACCATGAATTGCGCACCTTCGGCATCCGGGTGGTTTTGGTTGAACCGGGATATACCCGCACCTCGTTCGAAGCAAGCCTAACCAGACCTGATCAGCCGCTTGCTGTCTATGATTCGGTGCGTGCCGATATGGAAGTGGTCATGCGGAATGGCGTAAATGCAGGCGATACCCCTGAAGTAGTGGCAAATACAGTATTAAAAGCGGCGACTGCAACAGTCCCCAGAAGGCGTTATACCGCCGGAAAACAAGCCAGCCAAGTACGTTTCTTACGCCGTTTCCTTCCGGAAGCCATGATAGACAAGAGTTTGCGCAAGTTTAACCAACTGCCGATAGTCTGAATACTGGAATGATTATTTCGAGTATTACCGAATCTTTTACCGAAGGAGTAAGCAACATGCTGAAACCCAACATTCCATCAATGCCGATTACCCTTGACTGGCTTCGGTTCCGATTCACAAACAAAGGCCGGTTTCTGGCCGGATTGTTGTTACCGCTAATAGTAAGTGTCGGATGCAGCGACCAGGACAAACCAACTCAAGCCGTTTTACGACCGGTGAAAGTATTCCGAACCCAAGAACACACCACAGTCAGCGCTAGAAATTTTGCCGGTGAAATCAAGGCAAGAATCGAGACACCATTATCCTTCCGAGTAGCTGGTAAACTGCTTGAGCGAAAAATAGACGTTGGTGACCGAGTGCATAAAGGTCAGTTGCTAGCAATATTGGACAGCAATGATTACCAGCTCGCCGTGCAGGGTCTAAAGGCTCAGTTGGTTGCCGCACAGTCCGACAGCACATTCTTGCGCGACGATCTGGCCAGATACCGCGAATTGTTGGCTCAGCAAGTCATCAGTCCGCCAGAGTTTGAGCGGCACGAAACCGCTTATACCACGGCACGTGAGCGGGCAGCAGCTCTACAAGCGTCTGTGGCTCAAGCTATTAATCAGTTGGACTATACCGAACTGCATGCTGACCGCGACGGCGTGGTCACGGCACTGGACGTCGAGGCTGGGCAGGTGTTGGCGGCGGGCCAAGCTGTAGTTAAGCTGGCTCAGCTCGACGAAAAGGAAATCCATTTCGACGTTCCCGAGCATCGCCTGACGGGAATCCAGCGCCAACAAGACGTGAATGTGTCTTTATGGTCCGACGAGCAACGGTTGCTGAAGGCTAAAATTCGCGAAATCGCCTCGGTCGCTGATCCGGCCAGCCGTACCTATCGCGTCAAGGCGACTTTGTTGGAAGGTTTGGATGCCGCACAATTAGGTATGACGGCGACAGTTCATATCGAAGCCCCCCCACTTCTGGTATTGCTATCCCGCTTTCCGCTATCTATTCCCCGCAAAACCAGCCTGATAAGTCCACGGTTTGGTTGGTCGATGAACAAGCAGCTACCGTCAAATCTGTACCGGTTCGATTAGGCGAAACGTTGGCCGGTGAACGCATCGCCGTTGAAGGGCTAGCCGCCGGTCAATTGCTGGTCAGCGCTGGTGTACAGCGCCTCGCCGAAGGGCAAACTGTCCGCTTGCCAGAACACTCCGACTCGCTTGAAAAGCGCGGCAGTCAGGAAGTTATCAAGGTACAGCTATGAAAGAATTTAACCTCAGCGAATGGGTGCTTAAGCACCGCTCTTTCACCGGCTTCATGATTGCATTGGTGGTACTCGGCGGCGTATTTGCGTATTACATGCTGGGCCAGCAGGAAGACCCGCCGTTCACGTTCCGAATCATGGTCGTTAAAACCCTCTACCCTGGCGCCACCGCTTTAGAAGTCGAGCAACAGTTGACCGACCGGCTGGAAAAGAAAATTCAGGAGCTTCCTAATCTGGATTACCTACGCAGTTATTCCAAACCCGGTGAATCGGTAATTTTCGTCACGCAGCGCGAGGATACGCCGCCCAAGGACATCCCTGAGCTTTGGTATCAAGTGCGCAAGAAGGTCGATGATATTCGTATGACGCTACCGCCCGGCAGCATAGGACCATTTTTCAATGACGAATTCGGCGATACCTATAGTCTGATTTACGCCTTCTCCGGCGAAGGTTTTAGTTATGCTGAGCTAAAACAGGCAGCCGATTCGGTGCGCCAACAGCTATTGCGGGTTAAGGATGTCGAGAAAATCGATTTAATCGGCGTACAAGACGAAAAGATTTTCGTTGAGTTCTCCGATAAGCAACTGGCTGAATTGGGCCTGGATACGGCGGCGGTTGCTGAGGCTTTGCAAGCGCAGAGCGGCATGGCACTGGCCGGCACGGTATTTTCCCCGCAACGCAATCTGCCGATACGACTGACCGGAGCGTTCGACTCGGTGGATAGCGTCGCCAATATGGCGGTGCGCATCGCTAATCGCACCTTCAAAGTCAAAGATTTCGCCCAGGTGACGCGCGGTTATATCAATCCCGCAGAATTCAAGATGCGTTTCAACGGAAAACCGGCTCTTGGCCTCGGCGTATCAATGAACAAACAAGGCAACGTGATCGACCTTGGGAAAGCACTGGAAGACGCGCTGACCCGCGTAACAACCGAGTTACCGTTAGGCATGGACGTGGAGCCGGTCGCCAATCAAGCGCATGTGGTGAAAAATCAGATGGCGGAATTCGGTCGTACTTTCTTTGAAGCTCTGGCGACCGTGTTGGTGGTCAGCTTCTTGAGTTTGGGTTGGCGCACCGGCTCCGTGGTGGCTCTGACCGTCCCCTTGGTGCTGGCCGCCACCTTATTAGTCATGCTGTTGTGCGGGATAGATTTGCAACGGATTTCCTTGGGCGCATTGATTCTGGCGCTGGGTCTTTTGGTGGACGATGCGATGATTGCTGTCGAGATGATGGCACGCAAACTGGAAGAAGGTTGGGATCGGATGCGCGCGGCAACCTATGCGTATACTGCCACGGCCTTTCCAATGTTAACTGGTACTTTAATCACCATTGCCGGTTTCTTGCCGGTAGGTTTGGCGCAATCCTCTGCCGGTGAATATACCGTGACGATTTTTCAGGTGGTCGGCATTTCGCTGATACTATCGTGGATAGGTGCGGTGGTGTTTACCCCGTACTTGGGATTTTTGATACTCAAGGTACATGTCAACGGCGACCATGAGGCTCACGACTTGTTTGATACGCCGTTCTACAACCGCTTGCGCCGTTGGGTGAATGCCTGCGTCGTGCATCGCAAAAAA